>NZ_JABKCA010000002.1 GCF_013166655.1 Lentimicrobium sp. L6 | reverse complement strand
TTGGAGAAAGACGATCAATTAGCTCTGTTTTTATAATCGAACTCAGGTTAATAGGGAATACTTACTTAAATCTGACTAAGGAAAGTGATTAAATTCACTTGAGAATTGACTAAGTCTAATTTTTTTCGAAGACGATACCTTGCTGTTTCAAGAGTATTAATACTTTGTCCTGTAAGTTCAGAAATGTCCTTGGTGGTCATATTAAGTCGCAGAAACGCACATAGTTTTTGTTCACTTGGAGAAAGGGTCGGATGTTTTTCTAGAAGACGCGCATAAAACCCACTATGCACCTGGGAGAAGCGCAATTCAAATTCATCCCAAATTTCATCATCCGTGCTATTTTGAAGTTCTACCACTATTCTTTTTATGGCATCTTTGGTTTCATCTTTTACTGCTTCTTCCCCAATATGAAGTAATTTATCTGTCATATTCGTAAGAATTTCATTCTTCTTCATTAAAGACATTACATGTAAAGTAAACTCCTTATTCTTATGCTCCAGTTTCTCTTCTAGTACTGATTTTTCCAACTCCACATTCTTAGATTTCACTCGTTGACGAGCCCATAATAGAATGATGATGATTAAAGCAAAACCCAATGAAAGTATGATAATGATTTTTATAAAATCGCTCTTTTGCTGAGATATACGCTCCTCTTGTTCTTTCTTTTCGAATTGATACTGCATTTCCAATTTTGAAAGTAAAGCCTTATTCTTCTCCACATTTAGGCTATCACTGGCCTCAATAATCATCAAGGTGTATTTATAGGCAGAATTGGTATCTCCTTGAGCTAAATAAACATCTCTATATAATCCATAAGCATCTAGAGCTATCTTCCTCATGTTATGGTTCTCGGCTTTTTGAAGTGCTAGTTTGGAATAGTTAAAAGCCTGGTCATAATTCTTGTGTTCAATATAAAAGGCTCCAATGTTTAAATTGCATTTCGCTTGCCAAATGGTATTGTCTAGTTCTTGAAAGATGACAAGTGCTTTATTGAAATACATTAAAGCTTCCTCAGATTGATTAAACTCCTGACTTGTCAAACCCAAATTCATATAATTAATACCTACCCATTGTTTATTTCCTAAATCCAGGTTTATTTCAATGGCCTGTTTAATATAAGATTGAGCTTTTTCAAATTCTCCTTTATTACCATAAACAGCTGCAATATTATTTAGCCCTCTGGAAATGCCAACCTTATCGTTTATTTCTTTGGCCAGATTTAATGAATTAAAATAATACTCCAATGCTTTATCATAGTTTTCTTGATCAAAATACACATAACCAATACTGCTGGTAGCCATGGCCATTCCTTCTTTATCTTGTATGTTTTCGAATGTTTTAAGTGAATTAAAAAAATGCTCAGAAGCTTTTTTATAATCTCCTAAATCAACATAATTCAAACCCAATAAGCGATATGACATAGCCAACTCAGCATGCATTCCATTTTTCTCTGCCCATAACTTTGCCTCAGTAGCCAATTCCAAAGCAGATTTAAAATCTGTCATACCCCAATAAATCTCAGACATAATAATCAAAGCCTGCACCTCAGCGCTTTTGTCATTTCTATTTTGAGAAATAGACAGCGCATCATCTACATACTTTAAAGATTGCTCCGGATTATTATTCATAAGTTCTTCAGCTAATTCCAATAGAAGGATGAGTTTTTCAGGCTCCGATTTACTATAGTTTAATGATAAACTTAAACTATCTACTCTATTTGAGTTTTGGGCAATAACAGGAGGGATAGCCATAATCATGGCTATAAGAACAAGAACAAATTGAAGGTGAATAACATTCCTTTTCATATCCAAAATAATTTGAAGAACTCAAACAATCATCAAATTTAATAAGTATTTAGAAATATTGAACTTCAATATGAATTTAGTTTAATAAACTTCCTTTTCTAATCTAGAGTTTCTGTACCAATGATAGATACGAGAAGAAACCAACACATCCATAAGAAAATAGATAAGTATATTTGTCAGTATTAAAGTATTTGAGAAAATCCAAAAAAGACAGATTAAGGAAATTGAAATATACTTTTCATTTAATTATTAATTGAAAAGATAGATACAGAATGTCAATAAAGAAAAGAAATACAATTTATAAGACAGGGCAAACTCACACTTTATCTTTACGATCAAGAATCGATATCTATTTTAATAAAGAGAAAATCTATCCGCTAATTCCGCTAATTTTCACAGATTTAATTTTTAAACAATGTTCAGCAAAGCTGATCTTTGTTTATAATCCGTGTTAATTTGCGATAATCCGCGGACAAAATAAAAGTAAGCCCTGATTTATAAGACTACTACAGCATTCTCTTCGGCCCCTAATCCACTATTGACATACTTATCAGCACTATCATCAGCTATCCATTTTTCACCATCTAGCAAATATTTGTATTGAAATTCAGAACCAGTTGGCAAATCAACAGTCACTTTAAAGGTCCCATTTTTTAATTTTTTCATGCTGATAGCATCAGCCATATTCCAACTATTAAACTCTCCTAATAAATCAACTTGGCTAGCACCCGCAACAGCTTCTTTATCCATAGAGAAAGTTACTTTACATATAGGCTTACTTTTTAAATATTGCTTTTTTAAACTCATAATATTAGTATTTAAATTTACATCACAAAGTTAATCATCATTGATTCAACAACATACAACTCTATTTACTTATTTATATACTATATTAACTGCAAGGTAAATTAAATTGTCACCGAAATACTTTATAAAGAATCCATAAAACATAGTCTCAAAAAGCCTAAGTGCAGCCATATTTATTGAATATATTTTTAATCAGGAACAAAAGAGCTTATAGCAAAACTCACAAGTAGAAAATAGGTAGTATAAGCAAAATACAAAATAGGCATTATAAAAATCAGCCTATTATTTCCTCAAAAAAACAAATTGGATACACCTAAGCAACTCTAAAACAACAGATTTGATATTGCCTTAACACTAAGTCCACTTATCTGAAACAAATCATATTTCAAACCTTATTATCATATAGCTTTTTTAACTATATTTGGATTTGAATTAATCCTGTGCATTAAACAAATCAATTATGAAAAATTTATTATTCCTTATCATTTTGCTATTCTCATTAAACAGCTATTCACAATCACCTGTTTTGTACTTCGATGGGAATGATAATTATGTGGACATTGGTCCCTTAGCTGCTACTAATGCAAGAACCATTGAATTTTGGTTCAATCTTGAATATAGTGTGGATGAATACCTCCAAAATGAAATTATATTAATTGGCACAGAAATACCCGATCCAAATGTTATGGAATGGCATTTATCTTTAACACAAGCCGGAACCACTAATCCACCGGGAACACTGAGATTTGTATATGTAGAGGCGGTTGGCCAAGTTGCTCAAGTATATAGCGATAAAAATGAATGGAATGCCAACCAGTGGTATCACGTGGCCATTGTGATCGATCAAGATCTTGGCATGTGCCTCTTTGTAGATGGAGAACTACAATATGAGAAAGTAGCCGCATTTAATAATCCAATAAATTTTAATGGTGCCAATATAGAAATAGGAAGGCAATTTGGATTTAACCGCTATTTTAATGGAAGGATAGATGACCTCCGCATCTCTAATGAGGCCATCTATTTAGAGAACTTCACTCCTCCTTGTCCAGATTTAATGGCTGATAACAGTACCATAGGATTATGGAATTTCAATAAAAATGATGGATATATTGCAAATGACTCTGGACCAAATAACTTTGATGGGATAATACATGGAGCCACTTGGGATACAGCTATGATATGTCTTAGCACAAACGATAACGAAAATCAGAATATAAAAAAGACTTTGAAGGTTTATCCAAATCCATCTGACCAAATATTTAATCTGACAGATTTTAACTTTGAATTAGAGGATTTAAAAATTTCGATATATAACTCTTATGGTCAACTTATTTTGAAAGATGATATTGAAACAGAGTTGTATCAACTTGATTTAAAAAACAGAGCCCCTGGTATCTATTATTATAGAATACTTAATAATGATAGTATTATTCTATACTCAGGTAAATTAGTCAAGCAATAGAGTAATAATCTATCCCCTTACTCCACAGCCCAAATCCTCAAGTTCAAGTTCATTTCTGTAATAATAGTTTGTATGAGTTCCAGAAGGTTATAGAAATATTCCACATCTGAAAGCTTTAAACCCTTGCCCCAAATGACGGGCTCAAATAGATTTTTATTAAACTTAATAGCACAGTTTACTCTTTGATCTACAAAACTGAAATGAAAATCTAGAGGATGTTTTTCACGAATATTCACCATGGCTTCCATCATTTTGGGAGTTAAAATATAACGAGCCTCCGTTTGGTCGGAGGAATGAACCACGTACATCTTTTCGAAATCGGAGTTTTCGAGCTTTATGAGTTCACCCTTGGAGCTTATCGTCTGCAATTTCTGACCCATCTTACCAAATAACTTCTCGGCCTTATCGGGACCTACAAAAGTCTCCCCAGTTAATTTCTTATTGAAATCTGCATAAAAAAACAATCCTCTAAAGAAATAGCTTTGCTTACTCTGCTGTGCATTCTGAGTCCCCTGTCCGACTTTTATTTCGCTAAATTCAAATCTGGTTTTATCTATATTCCCTTTTACTAAATCGTCTCCTATTGCTCGTTCTCCTTTAGCAAACATTTTGGCTTTATTAAACTCTAACACATTGATATGATCATAGGGATCGTTGTTAAAATCAGGATTGATTAATTTCACCAATTCCTTAACCACAATTTCCTTAAACTGGTGTCTATATTTAAAATACAGAGTCAAGGCCCAAGCCAAAATAATCATAATCACCAGAAAACTAGATACCATTAATGCCCAAACACCAATCTGGTTTCTAACAAAAAAAGGTATCATAAAAAACGGAATGGCTAATACTGTAGCAATGACTAGCTTCTTTTGAATGGCATGTCGGTCCTTTTCCAATTTGGCAAGCTTTGGCTTAAGCTGCTCATTATATAGGGTTTCTATTTTTTGATTTGATGACATAGGCTATTATCTTCAAGTAGATATTATAATTTGAATCAAATTAACAACAAATGACTATCCCAGCATAATCCTGGATAGTCATTGTTCTCTTATTGAATAAACATGTAAATTACATCATTAATTAATCTTTAGTCCAAATACGGGTATTTAAATCCATTTCCTCAATAATGGTTTTGTTGAGATTTAATAGTTGATAGAGTTTATTGAGTTCTTTCATATTCAGTCCCGATTTCCAAATGGAAGGTTCAAAAAGCTCTTTCGAAAACATAATGGCTAAATAGACTTTCTCTCCTATGAAACTTAAATGCATTGGTAATTTGAATACCTCATTAACATGGAGCAAGGATTCCATCAATTTGGGAGTAAGAATATAGCGGGCTTCAATTTGGCTAGTGGAATGCACCAAAAAAGTTTTAGCGAACTCTTTGTTTTCCAATGCTACCATACTACCTTTCCTCCTAGCCTTTTTATTGGAGGAAGTTGGTCTCAAGGTATCAGCCACAGCTTCTAAATCACCTTTTATCACATAGGTTTCTCCTTGGAGCTGTTTATTGAAATCCGCGTGAAAGAAATAGCCTTGAAAAACCCCATTCCATTCGCTTTTGGAGTTTCCATCACCATCGGTATAATTATAAAGGCTTCCGGTCTTTAATTCGGAACTCTCGAACTCAACCTTGCCAACCTTCCCACTAACTTTATCATCTCCATAAAACTCTTCGTAGCTTCTATTAAATAACCCACTATCAATATAAACCTCCTCTGCAACATGTGCTTGGGAATCATATACCCATTTGGAATTAATGGAATGAGCAATTTTCTCGACGATGTCTTTTTTGTACACTACTTTGTAAGTTGGAATCTTCTTATTACCAAAACCAATAATATAAATCCCTAAAAAAACTAGTCCTACAAAAGATAAGATGAGCTTTCCTCCATGTTCTTTGGCTTCTGCTCCTTGGTAGTTTGCGAAGAAATAAACAACCATGATAATAGCACTAAGGAAAAGAAGAATAGCAATGACATAGAAAATCAAAATCGACTTCCTATTAGTTTCGAGATGCTGAAGTTGTTCTCTTAAACCATTTTTCAATAATGCCTCTATACTCATGATTTTAGTCTTTGGTCCAAATACGAGTATTCAGATTCATTTCATGAATAAGAGTTTGAATGAGGTTGAATTGTTCGTTCATTTGTTCCATATCTTCAAAACGTACACCCGATTTGATAATACGAGGCTCAAACAAGTCTTTATTAAAACTCATGGCCACAAAAACTCTGGAACCAATAAAGGAAAAATGAACTCTTTTCTTATACTTATTGTAGATATTCACCATGGCTTCCATCATGGTTGGGGTAAGTACATATCGGGATTCAATTTGGTCAGTACCAAATACTTTAAATATTTTTTCAAACACAGGATTTTCGAGTTTCACCAATTTTGTTTCTCCGCCATCTTTTTCACTAAGGTTATATTTAGTAAAATCTTTTTTGGCATGTTCTGGTAATACAAAAGTTCGTCCTTTTATTTCTTTATTAAAATCGGCGTGGGCAAATAATCCTTTGAATATAGTATGCCATTCTTCTTCGGTTTTTCCATCTTTGGTAGTATAGGTCTTGTATTGGGTATGCAATTCTGAAAATTGAAAATCAGTTTTCTCAATAACTCCAGTCACCAAATCATCACCTTCGTATTTATCGCATGTTGTATTAAATAATTGACTTTTTCTATAATCAGTTTCACTAATTCTACCTTCCGATTCGTATCGCCAATCTGGATTTATCAGTTCTACGATCGCTTTTACAACATCTTGTTTATAAATGATACGATATGCTTTCTTTTGTTTTCCAACAACAAAGAACATATAAAATCCCAAGCCCAATATGGCAGCAATAGCTAAATAAAATACAATAATATAGGTTTCGGCTAATAAGAATGCGGCAGCAAATGAACCAAGCGCTCCAACAATACAGATGATATATTTATATAAAATACTTTTCCGCTGTCCTTCAATAGATTCTAAAGCAGGTTTCAGCTTAGTTTCGTAAAGATTTTGTAATTCTTCAGTAGTTTTCATAATATTGATTTTCTTTAAATGTGTTATTTTTTTGTCTAAATACGGCTCTTATTTTTTAACTATTCTTGTCAAACTTTTTTAACTCGTCCAACAATTTTTCGATTTGTTCCTTATCTTTTCCTTGATAATCTTCGGGTACTTTTTGGTCAAAGGTATCCTCTATTCTGTCTTTCGCATTTTTTATCTGATAAGATAAATCACCAATCCCATCCTTTATCCTTTTGAACACGACGAAATAAAAAAGCAGCGCAAAGCCAATAATAATCCCTCCAACTAGGATATATCCTACCATTGGAGGAAGATTAACGGATTTATTGGAGGAGCTTCCTTCAAGAGAATGGCCTCTTAAGGCATCGAGATCTTCAGTAGTAAGCTGATCTTTATCTGGTGATTTTTGTTTCTTGAGACTGGACGAGTCAGACAAGGTTTGCAAATGCTGAACCAGATCGTCATCAGGTGCCAAAGGAGAGCTTTGACATCCAAAACCAAGAAATAGTATTATCATGGCAAAGCTCAAGCAAAAGACTCTGAGATACTTTATCGATTTCATATTTATATGCATTTAGAAACAAAGCATGGAATTCAGTTTCTGAAATCCATGCTTTACCCTTCATTTCTTAGCTAGCAAATAAATCCTTAGCATTTACGTTTTCACGTTCTACTTCTGGTATTTCGAATACCTTTTTGGTTTGTAATTTCATCATTCCCGCAATGATACTACTTGGGAACATTTGAACACCATTATTGAAATCTGTTACAGATGCATTATAAGCTCTACGTGCTGCAGAAATCTGAGATTCTACTTCATTAAAAGTACGTTGAAGATTGAGGAAATTCTCATTAGATTTCAAATCAGGATAACTTTCAACAGCTACCATAATACCCTTCATGGCTCCAGTAATTTGATTGTCAAAATCTACTTTTTGCTCCGTACTCACATCAGACTTCATAGCTTGGGCACGAAGTTCAGTCACTTTGGTTAATAGTTCCTTTTCATGATTCATAAACTGCTTGACAGTAGCCACCAAGTTCGGAATAAGATCGTATCGCTTTTTCAATTGAACATCCATACCACCAAAAGCATTTTCTACTTCGTTTTTCTTCCTGATTAATCCATTATACATGGACATGACAATCAGTCCTAATAAAACGACAACAACGATAATCACAATAGTCATAGTACTCATAATTCTATATTTTAAAAGATTATATTAAAAATCAAGTTCATCGGCCATATCTAATAAAGCTTCTTTACTTTTACCTGGTGCAGATAAAAGAAGGATATACATATCGTGCTCTTCATAAGGGATAATTAAAGCCTTACCAACGGTTCCATCTGTAGTTAAATCACCAAAGCGCATGGTTTTGCCATCATGTCTAAAGCTCTCAAATTGGGCAAAATCTTCTTGCTCGTCTACCAAATTTTCATCAGAAGTTGCCATCACAGATATGATATTTCCAAAGCCTTGCATATATATGGCTACATGTTGGCCATCTTGTTGCATAACCATCGCCCTAACATAACCCTCTGGATTAAAACCATTTATCACTTTCTGAAATTTATCAAAAGGATAAGTAACAGCAACTATATCATCGTCTTCATACTCTTCCTCTTCCATGCTCATTGACATATCCATACCGCCAAATGCAGCTTGTTGTAACTCATCTAGGTTCTCAAATTCCTTACCTTCTGGAGCTTCAAAAATCTCATCAGAAAGACTTGGGTTCTTTTCAAATTCGATAGCCACTTCATTGGAAATAATTCCCATTATATTAGCTTCAGACTTTAGAGTAATTCCCTTATAAACCCAAATTTCAGAACCCATTACACTCATTTTCTCACAATCATATCCTAAAACCTCCTCAGTTCCTAATTTTTGTCCACCCATGGCTTTCAATAAATCATCAGCCATTTTCTTTTGCTCAGCTTCCGACATGTTTTCTACCATTTGATGACTCGATTTATAATATGGTAAGTTTCCTTCCATATTATCACCCTCAATGTTATCGATAGTCCAAAATCTCTCACCATTCATAATGGTAATTTTATCCACATTGGTTCGGTCTGTTATTCCAAACATTTTCACCTCTGTAACTGATTTCTCATGCTCGTGATATTTATCACCATAATTATCAAAAAATATGGTCTTCGTACCAGTAGTACTACCAGATAACTCAAGAATAATTCTTCCCGATTTAATAGCGAACCTTTTTGCCTGATTCTGAGCTTTTACTTGAAAAGCAAAACATAGAATGATACTTAGTAGAATAAATTTTCTCATTTTTATTTGTTTAAATTTTGTCAAGATATTTGATTAGATCTAATATAATGTTTTGGTGTTTTGTGTTCATGCTTTCCTTCAATAAGGAAAAAATCTTTTGCTCTCTAATGGCCAAGTAGATTCCATCTTTATGAAACGATAATTCTAAGGCATTTAGAGGTTTATCAAATTTTGGCTTAAAAATACGGTTTTTATTTTTTGAACTTTGCTTTTCAACAATTTGTTTCAAATTATTGTAAAAACTTAATATATCCTTCATCTTACCTTCTGATAGGAACGAAGTTGTTTCTTTTGCATTTAAAGTGTAGATATCGAATAATTGATCGAAATCAGAATATCCTGTTACTATTTGATCTGCATTTGGGTTGAAATATGGATTCATCAAATGATTCAGAACCTTTGGAATAGTAACATCAGGGCCAATAATTTTTGGCTTTATGATAATAGGTTCTTGGATAGCTAAAGATTTTTTAAAACTAAAAAAACACCCTTTGAAAACTTTATTTTCTTTATTGGTATTTCTTGTTCTACATTTCACTTTCAAGTTAGAAACTTCCCAGTTTTCTGATTTGAGTAAATCGCTACCCTTATAAAAAAAATCTACCTCATCATATAATAAACTATCAGAGAAAGCATAAACTGAAACATACTGATTCCCAATATACTTTAATAGAGGTTGATTTTTTAGAATCAAATCAAAGTAATACTTCTTCTGATGAAGTTGATTTAAGTCAATAGACAAATACACGAGGAGGCTAATAGAGATACTCAGCGACAATGAAAGCAGAACTACTGCAATTAATAATTGCTTGCTATTGTCTAGTGCCACAACTAAAGCAATGAGTAGAAAGAAAACAAGAATAACCAAACCCAGTATTCCTTTCAGAATACGGGCTTGGTCTGAAGCCAATGTGTTAGTCACATTCGACTCAATATGTGTATTTAAGGGGGATTTCAATTATTATATGATTATATGCGTTAAAACGAATAATTGATTATTTCTTAAGGATTGGTTTTTCCAACTACAACTGTTCCTGAAATTGTATAACTAGAACCAGTACCAGTATATTCAGCTACTACAACATCTATTTCATATTCATTTGTAGAGTTTCTCTTAATAGTTCCACTTTGAGCGTAATAACCTGCTCCATCCATAAAACTACCTGTAATCAATAAGGCAAGGCCATCTTCAGCTTCATAATCTATTGTTCCGGTAACACCTACCGCAGGAACTTCTCCAAAAGTTATGATAAAACTGTCTTCCGAATCATTATCATATGCCCAAAAAACAACCATTTTGTCAGATTCTGAATAGGTAACACTAGAAAAAAGTCTATCAAAAGTAGTTCCATCTACATCTAGATTAATACTGCCATGAATGTCTAAAATTTGGTCGATGATTTCTTCTGCTGTCTCTTCTTCTGTTTTTTTACAAGAAGTACTAATAATGCTTAATCCAATAAATAGGATAAATAAGAGTTTAATGTTTTTCATGATTTTTAATTTTTGATAAAATATTTAAAATTGATATCGACTTTAATTTCATTGTTTCGAATTGTTGATGCAAATGAAAGGGAGAAATTTGAGAAATCACTCATCACAAAGTATGAAACTGAATAAAATCCTTCTTTTTTTTTATTCATACTTTAGTATTAGACAAATCATTTAGTATTGGTTTTCTGATACTTGCGATATTTTCAGATTTGAATTTATTTATTCTCCCAGAAACAGAATGGAGTATCCTTTAAAAACCAAAACATAACCTCATTTGTATGACCTCCAATTTAAATGGCTCACAATCATCATTGGCTGTATCAATATATACCCATATTCCAGTTATAAAAATTATTCAGAACTTAGACTTGGCGTGAGTCGAAATAAATAAAATTATTTCCAGAAAAGAACAAACATGTATCCTTCCAATATTATTTCTTAAAAGCAGACAAATCCAACTTAAGAAACATCAGGACATAAGACACCAGCATATATTATTATAAATTAAGCTAAAAGCCGTGTAAAAAAGGGCAGGATAAAGAATGTATTAAATTATTACTTACTTTTGAGGGAACAAACCCAAACCAATAAAAATCAGCCTAATGAAAGTATTAAGACTAATTAATATTGCTGTACTTCTATTTTTGGGAATTCATTTTTTGGCCGCCCAAAATTTAAAAACCCAAAGAGATGTGGTTTATGGTTTATCCCCTATTTTGTTTAATGGTAAAGTGTATTCCGATTTCTATAACAACCAAGTAAATAATCATCAGTTTCTAGTCGGCAAAACCATGACTACAGGAGACATAAGGATTCAAAATCAATTATTTAGAAACCATAAATTAAACTTAGACATTTACAAACAAAAGGTATTATTAGAGTTTCAAGACCAAAACAAAGCTATCAAACTCATTGAGGTTCCCCTGGAACACCTTAGTGAATTCAGTCTTGAACATAAGCATTTTATAATCAGTAAAATCGATAGTGCAAGCTATAAGATCTATCAAATTATCGGAAACGGAAATCATCAATTCCAGATTTATTGGTTTAAAAAATTAGAAACCACCTCCACGGCCAGTGTATATGACTACCAATTTACCGATGCAAAAAAAGAAATAGTTCTCATTTGTCAAGGAGATATTTCACAAATTGTGAAGAATAAATCACTTATAAAAAATATTAAAGACATCCATCAAAAGAAATTTAAACGATGGTTAAAGGCCAATAGAATTAAAATCCATAAAGCCACAGATTCTGAATTGTATTTAGTCACTCAATATTTGGACCAATTATGAAAAAGCTCATTATACTCATCGGACTGTGGGCTTATTTTCTCCCAATCATCGCCCAAAATAATGAAAAAGTACTGCTGAATATCAAATTGACAGACTCCTCATTCCCTAATTTTATTGAAGAAGTAGAGCAACAAAGCCATTATAAGGTTTTATATCAAGAAGAATGGACTAAAAATATCAAAGTAAACATCACAAATTCTCAGATATCTGTTTTAGATGCTTTCGAAAGTATTTTAAATTCTACCGAATATAAAGCATCTATTTATGAGTCATTTATAGTTATACTTCCTCAACAAGAATTGCTAAGCCAACTTCCTGATTATAATCCTCCTCCCAAGGAAAACATAAGCGAGGAGGTTCAAAAACCAACATCCGCCTTTATGAAAGGTAGAAAAGCTGATAATATTAAAATCACAGTTGGCACATCAAAATATCCTATAGTGGGTAGAAAAGTAAAAATGAGTGGACGAGTAAGGGATGCCCAAACCGATAAAGGAGTAGAAGGAGCAACCATTTATTTTGAAGAACTAAAAAAAGGTGGGATTACAGATGCTCTAGGTTTTTTTGAGATGCAATTACCATCTGGTAAGTATAATGCTAGAATAGAGTGCTTAGGAATGGAGAAAATCAATTGCCAGATACAAGTCATATCCGATGGAAGCTTTCAACTACCTATGCAAAAAGCTAATTACGACATGAAAGAGGTGGTGATTTATGGAGATAGGCAAATGAGTATTCGTGATAAGGACCCTGGATTGGAAAAAGTAAGCGTTAAAAACATCAAAGAACTTCCCATGATGATGGGTGAAAGCGATATCATAAAGGTATCAGAAATGTTACCCGGAATTGTAAGTGTAGGAGAAGGTGCAGCAGGACTGAATGTAAGAGGAGGAAGTTTCGATCAAAATGCCTTTTATTATAATAATATCCCTGTTTATAATACATCTCACATGTTTGGATTCTTCCCAGCATTTAATGCCGATGTGATTAAAGATTTCAGCATTTACAAGGGTTATATTCCCGCTCAATATGGAGGAAAAATCTCTTCCATATTTGATATCAATGCGCGATCCGGAAATAAAAAAAGGTATACTGCTCATGGCGGTATCAGTCCTATCGCAGGTAATTTAACCATAGAAGGCCCTATCAAGAAAGATACGGCCTCATTCCTCATTAGTGGCCGTTCTTCATATTCCGATTGGATTTTGAAACAGGTAAAGGACTATACCATCAGAAATAGCAAAGCTTCATTTTATGATATAACCGCTTCCTTTAACTACGATTTACCCAAAACACAAATCAATGTATTTGGCTATATCAGTCAAGACTATTTTAAGCTTCACGATATCAACACTTATTGGTATTCCAACAAAGGATTATCGGCCAATTTTGGTCATCAGTTTAATTCTAGTCTTAGAGGAGACTTCTCTCTTAGTGGAGCTGAATATCAATTTAAAACCATCGACAATCAGCTAGAAAGCGCTGCTTATGAGCATGAATTCAAAGTGGGGCAATATGATATAAAAGCCGATTTCCATCAAATATTTACCGAGAAAAACAGTCTTGATTTTGGAATAAATGGAGTTTGGTATGGGTTGGAAAGAGGTGATGTATTACCATCAGGTAATCAATCATTACAATCACCTATCCATTTGGGTAATGAGCAAGGCCTTGAAACTGCTTTATATTTATCAGATAAATACCAAATCACTCCTTTATTGGAACTCAATGCTGGATTCAGGTTTTCCGCATACAGTGCTTTTGGTCCTAAAAAAGTATATACCTATTTTGAAAATGGACCAAGAGATGAGAGAAATATTTCGGATTCATTAACTTTCGATAGTGGTAAGGCCATCAAATGGTATTATTTCCCAGAATTCAGAGCTTCTTTAAACTATCAAACCGATGAGTTTGGAAGCATCAAGCTAGGCTTCAACCAAATGCATCAGAATATTTTTATGCTAAATAATACCATTACGGTAGCTCCAAATTCTCAGTGGAAGTTGGCTGATTATCATTTACAACCCAGTCGCTCCTATCAAGTTTCCCTTGGCGTTTTTAGAAACTTTCCTAAAGGAGGATGGGAAGCCAGTGCCGAAGTGTATTATAAAAGCACTAAAAACTATACCGAATTTAAAGATGGAGCCGATTTCCTAAGTAGCCCTTTGGTTGAAACTACTGTTTTACAAGGTGACCAAACCAGTTATGGAATCGAGTTATTAGTGAAAAGAACAGGCAAGAAACTTGGAGGATGGTTGGCATATACCTATTCGCGTTCCATGATACAAGTAGATGGCGGGGAAAAGTGGAACCAAATTAATCAAGGCGACCCTTACCCTAGTAATTTTGATATTCCTCATGTTTTTAATGCCATTATCAATTACCGAATTAGTAAACGAGTAATATTTAGTACTTCCTTAACCTATCAAACTGGTAAGCCTGCTACTTTCCCAACTAGTTATTATTATATAGAAGGCCAACCCTATCTCGACTATTCCAAACGAAACGAATATAGAATTCCAGATTACTTTCGGACCGACATCTCTTTAACTGTAGAAGGAAACTTAAGAAAGAAAAAGCTACTTCACAGCTCATTTATCTTCAGTGTTTATAATCTTACCTCCAGAGAAAATCCCTATTCTGTATATTTCACCAAAGAACAGGGCAGAATCTCAAGCTATCAATATGCTGTGATTGGCGTACCTATCTTTACTGCAACTTGGATATTTAAATTGGGGAACTTCGATGCGGATTAATCAACTTATATATCTAATCTTGTTCATAATTTTGACCTCATGTATCAAAAAATACGATCCCAATTTCAAGGATAATGCCTTACAAAAATATGTGGTACAAGGTACGGTGAACAACCAAGAAGGGTGGCAAGAAATAGATATCTCCATTTCATCAGCATTAACACAACCCGCTTATATTCCTGTTGGAGGTTGCCAAGTAGAAATTATTGATGATGAAAACCAAAAATTTGACATGGAAGAATATGAAAAGGGCAAATATAGAGTTTGGATGAGTCAAGAATACTTGGTTGTGGGTAGAGCTTATAAAACTAGAATTGTTTTACCCAATGAGGATATTTTGGAATCATCATTTGACCAGATGCCTTCTGGACCAGAAATAGAGGGTGTGTTTTTCCAATTAAAAGACTTGCCCACTAGCGAACCCGATGAATGGATAAAAGGAATTCAATATTATACCCATTTAAAAGCAAGCAGCCAACAAAGCCGATTTTATAGATGGCAAATCACCGAGACTTGGGAGTTTCACTCTGCTTACCCCAAAGAGTTTTACTATGATGGGGTGGTCAACCATATCTTTCCACCAGATTATTCCGAATTTTATTGCTGGACCACTAGAGTTGTTGATGAAATATTTACACTTTCTACCCAAAGTTTAAGCGAGAATGAATATTCCAACCTCCCATTACACTATGTAAGTAATACCTCAGAACGATTATCGGTTCTTTATAGTTTTATGCTTAAACAAATTGCGTTGAGTGAGGCTGCCTATCAATACTGGGACCAATTGAGAATCAACAATACCATTGGAGAAGGTCTCTATGCTTCTCAACCCCTAGCTATTAAAGGGAATATCGTAAATACAACAAATCCTCACTTGGAAGTATTAGGATTTTTCCAAGCTAGTTCCGAAACCAGTAAAAGAATATTTACTGAACCTTTAAACGATTTAGAACTGGATTATTCTAATAAATGCTCTCCTGCCTTGATGAGAAAAGGATTGATCGAAATAACACCTAATATGTATCCTGCTTGGCTAATGGAAGATAGAGGGGTTTGGATTCCAGTATTAATGAATGATGAATGCGTAGATTGCACTCTACGAGGTGGTAAAACTGAAAAACCAATTTTCTGGCCATGAAATTGAAATTAATGAAACATATTACTCTTTTATTTTCATCCCGAAAAATGATGAACATTATCCTTTCATTAATTATTCTATTGGGTTTATGGACCTGCATAAAGCCTTATAATCCAGCATTAAAAGCGTCCTCAATAGAAAAATATGTAGTCCAAGGGATGGTGAGTAACCAGGAAGGTTGGCAAGAGGTAAATGTTAGTATCACCTCTTCAGTTAAGGAGCCTCATTTTATTCCTGTCGATTTTTGTGAAGTAAAAATCATTGACGATGAAAACAATATTTTCGATTTAATTAACACTGGGGATGGGACTTACAAAGTCTGGATGACAAGCGATGAATTGGTCATTGGAAGGGGTTATAAAATAAAAGTAACTATCGTAGGTGGTATAGTCTTGGAGTCCGACTACGACTATATTCCAAAAGGTCCAGCTATTGGGGAAGTATATTATGAAGTGGAACAACACCATATTGATTACCCAGAAGGCTGGTTAATGGGAGTCCAGTTTTACACCAATATGACAGGCGAAAATTCTGATAGCAGATACTACCGCTGGAAACTCACAGAAACCTATGAATATCACTCTGTTTATCCTCTTGAGTTTTATTATAATGGAGAAATTCAGCAAGTAAGCCCTCCAGATTCTTCGGAAATGATTTGTTATAGAACAGATTTGGTAGATGAGATTTTCACCTTAAGCACCGAAAGCTTTAGTTCTAACAGTATCAATAAATTCCCTCTTCATTATATTGAAAATACAAGACCCAAATTAGGAATTCTATATAGCCTTCTTATAGAACAAATGGCACTAAGCAGAGCAGCCTACTTTTACTGGGATCAACTCAGGCAAAACAACGAAGAACAAGGTGGCCTTTACGCTACACAACCACTTGCTGTAAAAGGAAATATAAGAAATACAAGTTCACCTGACTTTGAGGTTTTAGGATTTTTTCAAGCCAGTAATATTAGCAAAAAAAGGATATTTGTAGAACCGAAACCTGAATTCGAATTAAACTACTCAGATCGCTGTTATCCAGAGCCATTAAGATTCGGATTTATTGAAATTTCACCCCGCGATTATCCCGCATATTTGCTATCTGAGGATGGATTTCCTTCCACTACTATATTAAATGACGAATGTATTTTTTGCACCATGCGTGGTGGTGTCACACAAAAACCCGAATTTTGGCCAAACTAATGATGATGAAAAACAAAATAACATATCTCCTTGTCGTGATTTCAGGACTACTACTCGCTAATGTGAATGCACAAGGTTTATTGCCAGCCGAAAAAGCAGAAACCTGGACTGATAGAGCTATATATATATCTGGAGAAGAAATCTGTTTCTCTGGTATCCTCAGTATTTCAGATGAAGATGAGTTATTAAGCACAGTTGTTTATGTGGAATTAATCAGCCCAGAAAATCAGAAGATAAACCAAACAAAACTCCCAGTTATCGATCAATCTTATTCCGGAAAATTAATTATTCCTGAGGATGTGTTAAGCGGTTATTATTTCCTAAGAACTTATACAAAATGGATGCGGAATGGAAGTCCTTATGATTACCATTACAATCTTTTAAAGGTAATTAACCCTTTCCAAAAGGAGGTTTTGGACATTAAAGACTCGCTGATAGTTCATGAAACCATATCAAAATTAAAACCCAATGCAGACCTTTTGGTTAGTAAATCTAAATATACAGTCGGTGATCCATTAGTCATTCATTTAGATAAATCGGTGGCTGAATTTAAAAACCCAAGTGTGAGCATGATTCCTGCAGGAAGTCAAGCCTTCAAACTTAACAAAACAAAACCAAAAGTTGAGTATTATTATCAAATGAAATACGAAGCTGAAACAAGAGGATTAAGCTTAAGTGGAAAAATACTCGTGAATGGCCATGTTTCGCCATTTCATCAATTAAATGTTCATATTCTTGGTGAAAAAGATTTTATCTCGGTTTTATGTGATGCCGATGGGCATTTTAACGTAGCATTGGTAGAAGATTTTAATGAAAAGGAGCTTTTTCTTATTGCGGGTTCTAGCGAAGAAGGAAAAGTAGAAATTCAAATCGATCAAGATTTCTGCACTAAAAAAATAAACTTGAATACCCCAAAATTCACAGTTGAAAAAGCAGAAAAGGAAATCCTACTAAAAATGGCTAAACGACAACAAATAGCAAGTATCTATGAAAGCAAACCCATTGTAAAAAATAAAACCAGAAAGAAAAAAGCCTTTTATGGCTCTGTTTTTAAAACCATCGATTTTGATTTTTATGTGCCATTGGATAGCATGTCACAATATTTTACAGACTTGCCAAGTTGGGTGACTATTAAAAAGAAAAAAGGTAAGAGGAGCTTACATTTAATTGGAACTCAAGCAGAATTAAACATTTATCCTTCACTAGTGATGGTGGATTGGGTGCCAGTGGACGAGGCAGATAGAGTCCTAGCCATGAATCCTAAGTTGGTGAAAGAAATTGAAGTTATCAATCAGGCATATGTTCATGGTAACCAAATATATGGTGGGGTAATTCATATTAAAACACGAAAAGGAGATTTTGGCAATATGAGATTTCCTGAGTCGGGTCAATACTTAAACTACTTATTTTACTCCTTTAACATGTCCAACTTACAAACACAACAATCCTTCTCCAATACCATTTATTGGAAAACAGATCTGAAAGATTTCTCGGATATTCATTTGCAGACTCCTTTATTTTCAGGGAAATATCTGATTATGATTCAGGGAATAGATGAAAACGGAGAATACGCTTGGCAAGCACAAGAAATTCAAGTAGGAAATTAAACACAATTAAGGTCTAGATCAAAAAACACCTTGTTTGAACCTAAATAAAACTTAATTCTTTATCACTTTCACTCTAAATATGAACCCATTTGGAGAAATTAACCTTATTATGTAAGCTCCAGTTTGAAAACCTTCCATATCAATAGTTAGATTTTTATTCTGAGTTCTTAGGGCATTAGATATCAATACTTGTCCCGACAATGATACCACTTCGTATTCATTGATTTGCATATTGGGCAGATTAATATTCACCAAATTAGTTATGGGTATTGGGAAGGCTTTTAAATCATTAATAGATTCCATATTTGATATTCCTAATAATTCAGTACAGCCTACCAATGAAAACTCAGCAGCCGAAGCCCACTCATTTCCATTAACTTCAGAATGTGCTACGAGTTTAAAAAACCTTCCATTAATAGATTCCTCAAAGACTACTGTTTGAGGAGCCGCAGAATTTTCAAAACTAGAATTACTCATTTCATGCCATTCATAACCATTATCGCTGATATATAGGGTGTAATCTTTAATTCTACCATTTTCCCCATCCTGTCTCGGTAAATAAGTGAAATTAAAGAGTTGATATGCACTACCAAAATCCACTATCATTTCATGAGGATAAGGGTCCGATCCGCTGCTCCACTCGGTATGCCAAATAGTAGATGGATCGCCATCAATGGACATAGATGCCAACCCAGGATAGTTCTCTTCCTCACTATCCACATAAAAAACCTCCCAATCACCTTTTGGTAATTCTGCTGGATTATCGCAATTTTCAATGGATGAACAAGCCCCAGCCCAAACCATATCAGTTATTGTTTTATTATATTCTTGTCCATCTTTTATTACACTAAGGCTTACGGAATAATATCCTGTATCCCCTAATATCACTTTTGGATTTCTTAAATTTGCATCCTCAATAAATAAAGGTTCTGGTGATATTTCCCAATGCCAGGATGCTCCATCATGATTCATGATACTATGATCATTAAAAAACAGGGTATCCAACATACAATTATAGAATTTCTTTTCTATCCAAGGATTTACCAAAATGGCCATTTCTTCCTGCTCCATTGGAGATTCCCAAACACCTCCACTACCACCAACTCTTAGTTTTGCATCTCTATAAAATGGCATGGCATAATTCACATTCATTCCTGAAGGATATCCAGTGTCGAATTCTGTCCATGTATCTTCATCTTCTCCTCGTTTGAAAACTCTAGCAGCTTGCCCGTTTTCAGCATTGGTAAACAAATAAACAATATCCTGTAGGTTCTCATCCGGCTGAATCACCAAACACTTGGTATAAGTATCCAAATCTCCTGTCCAATCCATCCAAGTATCTCCACCATCTGTTGATCGAAAAACTTGCCCAATATCTTCTGTCCATGTCCCATTACTCAAACATGCATATATCGTGTTTTCATTCATTGGAGAAATGGCAAAATGCGTTTTCCCTCTCCAATAAGAATTACCATAATCGCCACTTGTTAAACTGGGTTTTGATTCCCAAGAATATCCATCATCTGAACTTCTATATAAACCTTGCCCTACAACATCAGCATATATCACATGAGCATTTGAATAACTAATGTCTAAAAACTTTACTCTGCCCCCAAAATCATGAAGCATATCGAAAGTTATACCGCCATCAATGCTTTTCCAAAAAGCATTTCCTTCTCCTAAAAATACCGTTCCATAGTAATTGGGATGGAATACGATATTGCCTCTTCTGCCACCATATTCATCCATATTAGGATACTTACTGAAAATAAAACGCCCTTCAGGTTTTCCTTCAGCAGTTTCCGGAAGAATCCAGCCATTACCCAAATCATTAAAGGCTGCATGTCGGCTTTTACCAGGCATTATCCATCCAGTAGGAGATTCAGCACCTCCCATTCTCAATGACTTATCATTATAAAAATCGGCCATGGCTGTATTTCCATTATGGTACCTTCCTCCAACAATAAGATCCTCATTCCATCCTTGATGAAAGCCCCACATATCTGACCCTATGATTCCATTTGTTCTTGAAAAATAATTATTGGTACTGGTGAAGTTATCGGTTGTAAAAGTCATTCCTCCATCAGTAGCTAGCCATGTGTTACCATCTGACAGCAACTTCATATCCTGAATATCTGGATGTATTTGAAAAGAGCCTGTATATCCACCTATGGCATGAAACTGACCTCCAGAATTTGAAGATTTATATAAAGTTGTTGTTCCCACAAAAATCAAGGATTCATCAATTGGAGATATCTCTAATACTAAATCGAAAAAACCTTGCCCATTATTCATTGGTAATTGGCTGGTATTTCCTTCTGCTAATAAGCTCCAATCTCCAATACTCATGTCAGATTGATATAAATAAGGTGTATTATCAGTGCTTAGCAATATAGCTAATAATAAGTCTGGATTCGCTGGTGATGAAGCTAACAGTCCTCCACTAGCATCATTTATTCCACTTGGAAATTGAGAATCGTAATCAAAGCTCCCACCTGCATCAGTTGATTTTAGAATAGCAAAATTCCAATTATTCCATGATATGGCATAAATGACGTTTGAATCATCAGTCTTAATTTGTACATCATAAACATTAGGACCATAAAACACATTCTCAAAGCTTTCACCTCCATCATTGGAGATAACAATACCATTAGAAGTTCCAAGTATCAGTTTTTCAGGATTATTCGGGTCAATCTCCATATTATTAGTGTGAAAATACTCGTCTTGACCTAATAAAGGAATCCAAGTCAATCCACCATCCACTGTTTTGTGTACTTGGCTTTCAGCACATACATAAACTATCTCTTCATTTTCGGGATCTATACTTAAGGCAGATATCCCACTGCCAAAAACATAATTCAAGCCAATCTGTTCCCATGTTAATCCATTGTCTATGGACTTATTTACAAAACCGGTCTCAGTTCCACAATATAATATTTCGGGATTAGATGCCGAAACATCAAAGCAATACACATTCACTTGCCAAGGACAAGAGGAGGGTGCTGTTGAAGATCCATTCTCGTTTAACCAAAAGGTCTCCTTCGGACCTAAAAAGCTCCAGTTTGAGTTGGTTTTATATGCATGAGTAATTGATGCCACCTGAGTTTCCAAAAGATTCTCTTGATATTTCTTCAAATCAGGAATTTGAATATATCCATCCTCCAAAACAAAAGCCTCTATATTTCTTTTCCAAATTTTAAAATAGCGTAAAATGGGTGATTTCGCTACTTCATTATTTTGCAAATAGTCTGAATATGCTTTTAATACCTCATTATAATTAACAGGCTCCTGATATAACATCTTAGCCCATTCTGGATACTCATCCTGATAAGCAGGCTTATAGGTTTTTATCATTCCTGGATAATCATCATAAATGGTATAATGATCTTGGGCCTTAAGATTAAAACTAATAAGAATAATTAGAACAGCTAAAGAATAATGGATTTGTTTTTTCATATTGCAAACATAACAAAGAAGTTTTATTAGTCTTCACGCTAGATCTAATTTAATTTAAGCCCTTGTGATTTTCAATCACCTTGTTTTCTTAAGAAATCCTAATTAGCATATTATTAACTACCTATGACTAAGTGTTTATAATGTCATTCCCTACTTTTGCTTCACTAAACACATACGCATGAATTCCTATATAAAAGTACAAATTTCAATATATATAAGTATAGTCCTTTTTAGTTTCATTCTAATTACAACAAACGCTATGGCTCAGCCAACAGGGTTTCTTTATTCTAATGAAATCAGTAAAGGCTCTACCATCTATATCATTTCTAATCATGATACTACAATGATTAATAATGAGGTTTATTCCAACTATGAATTAAGTAAGGACAGCATCCCCTATTTCTTCAAGGGAGAGTTTATCACTGCCGATTCTATTCATTATACCTTAATGGATTCTAGCCAATTTATCAACGAGATATCGGCTATAGAAGATGATTGGTTGCTTTTTATTCATGGCGCTGGAAAGACCTTTAATAATGCAGTACATAGAGGTTATGATGTTCAACATTATCAAAAAGTGAATGTAATAGTATTCAGTTGGCCCAGCAGAAATCCTAATATCAGTCCAGGGGAAAACTTAAAAACTATGAGACCCAATGTTTCAAAATCTATGGTTCATTATAAATATATTTTGAGCCTGATGCGAACTTTTAGAAAAGAGAACAAAGGTTTCGAAACGCACTCTTTATCTGCAATTTATCATAGCATTGGCAATCAATACCCTAAGAATTTGGCACTAGAGGATTCTGCATTTGCAAATCAGGAGCCCATTTTTAAGTATAGTATCATCAATGCTGCTGCGGTGGAAGAAAAAAACCATACTCAATGGGTAGAAAATTTCAATCTTCAAGAAAGAATCATCATCAACTCAAATATCAATGATGTAAACCTGAATGGCATTCGTATCTTCACCAAAGAATCTTATCAACTTGGAGAAACAGCATTCTATCCATTGGCAAAAAATGCCACTTATATTAATTTTTCAGATATCGTGAAATTCACACTTCCTCCTGGCGCTGCTCATACTTATTTTATTGGCAAATCTCCAGCTAAATACCCAAGTGTTTATGATTTCTATTATGATATATTCCATGGAATCTCCTCCAATTTTACTCAAATACCTTATATTAAGAAGAGAGCGGATGGTGATGTTTATGATTTTTTAAAAGACCAGTAGCGTAGCTCTCTGAGCTGCGTTAATTAAAGCTTCAAACGAAAGAATACCTGAACTACGATTAAAGATTATAAAGCAACAATTCAGGAGAATAGTGCTCCCCTTTTCCAATAAACCATCCCCAATTCGTTAAATCATATCCAATTTTAACAATTTAGATTCCCATTGTATTTTTCCCATTATCTTTGCAAACTATGTATCAAGAACCTAAGATTACAGATTGGTTACCCATCACCAAAAAAGAAATGTTGCAGCGCGGCTGGGAAGAATTAGATGTTATCCTCATCACCGGAGATGCCTATGTGGATCATCCCAGTTTTGGAGCAGCTGTTATTGGACGACTTATTGAAGCCGAGGGATTTCGTATAGGAATCGTTCCTCAACCCAATTGGCAAGACGATTTACGCGACTTTCAAAAGTTTGGAGCACCTAGACTTTTCTTTGGCGTAACTGATGGCAATATGGATTCTATGGTAAATCATTACACCGCAAACAAAAGACTCAGAAGTAATGATGCTTTTACACCAGGTGGTGCCCATAGCTTTCGTCCGGATTATGCCTCGGTAACCTATACCAAAGCTTTGAAAAAATTGTATCCTGATGTTCCTGTAGTTCTTGGAGGAGTAGGTTCTTCTCTTCGCCGTGTTACCCATTACGATTATTGGAGTGATAAGCTTCAACCATCTATATTGGTTGAAACAGGTGCCGACTTATTGGTTTATGGAATGGGCGAAATGCCCCTCATGGAGCTAATCAGACTTTTAGATAGAGGGGTTCCATTTTCATCCATTAAAACCATTCCTCAGACTTCAGTTTTGATTGCTGAGAACGAGAAGATTCCGGTGAATAAAAAGTGGGAAGATTTTGAGCTCACCTCGCATGAAGAGTGTTTGAAAGACAAGTTGAAATTTGCTGCCAATTTTAAACATATTGAGCAGGAATCCAATAAAATGAAGGCCAAAAGATTGCTACAAAAAGTAGGTAATCAAATGGTTTTAGTGAATCCTCCTTTTCCTACCATGAGCGAAAAGGAAATAGATCGTTCTTTCGACCTTCCTTATACTCGACTTCCTCATCCTAAATATAAAAAGCGTGGTGATATTCCTGCTTTTGAAATGATTAAATTCTCTATTAATATGCATAGAGGATGTTTTGGAGGATGTAGTTTTTGTACCATTTCTGCACATCAAGGAAAGTTTATTGCCAGCCGTTCTAAAAAATCCATTTTAGAGGAGGTTGAACAGGTAACTCAGATGCCAGATTTTAAAGGTTATTTGAGTGATTTGGGTGGACCAAGTGCCAATATGTATCGTATGAAAGGTATTGACCAAAGCATTTGTGGAAAATGCGTTCGCCCGAGCTGTATCCATCCAAATGTTTGTAAAAACTTAGATACATCACATCAACCCCTATTGGATATTTATCGTTCTGTAGATGCCAATCCTAATATTAAGAAAGCATTTATTGGCAGTGGAATTCGTTACGATTTATTGGTAAAAGATCGCAATAAGCAAGGCGATGAAGGAGAGTTAAATGAGTATCTAGAACAAGTTTTAACCAGACACGTCAGTGGCCGTTTAAAAGTAGCACCAGAGCATACTAGCGATGATACTTTGCATATTATGAGAAAGCCTCCTTTTGAGAATTTCAAGAAGTTCACCAGTAACTTCAATAAGATAAATGAGAAGTTAAAACTCAACTTGCAGCTTATCCCCTACTTTATTTCCTCTCACCCAGGATCTAAGCATAAGGACATGGCGAATTTAGCAGCTGAAACCAAAGATATGGGATTCCGGTTGGAGCAGGTTCAGGACTTTACTCCAACCCCTATGACCGTAGCAACAGTAATCTACTATTCTGGCTACCATCCTTATACTCTGGAGAAAACTTTTACTGCCAAATCGAAAAACGAGAAACAAGAACAACATCGTTTCTTCTTTTGGTATAAGTCGGAAAACTTTGCTTGGATGAAAAAGGTATTGAAGGATCAGCCTGCTATATTGAAGAAGTTGATGACTAAGAAATCTAAATAGTTATTATAACAACACCTCGTTATCTTCGATTAAAACCTCAATCATCTTATGTGATTTTTTGTTTGCCTCTTACTTGAAGGGAGCAAAAAATCTAATCTCCTAAATATGGTTCAGTAAGTTCTTTTGAAGACATGAATATTTCATTTTAAAGCCCTAGGAATCAGACTCTGTTTAAAGCCAGAGTAAAACGGATATGTAAACATCATTACTCTGTAAAATCAACGGTCTTTTCTGAAATAATCAAGGAACCATAAGTACTACTATAAGCAGCAAAATACCCAAACCCACTACCGCTGATATTGCCCACAACATTGGCTGGAGGTCCTCCAAATAGAGGATTTTGAAAGGAAGTGGCTTCCGACATATTAGCTAAAAAAGTATAGTGAGGCTTTGTAATTCCACCCATTTGCAGCACCACTGTATCGCCCATTTCAAAGCTTTGGTTGTCATAAGAATTGTTGAAATAGGAAATACCGATTCCATAGGTATAGTTTCCATCGAAGAGCTTATCGTCGGTAAAAGAAACTTTATTTAGCGTATCGGTCATTAACTCGTTATTCTTGTAGACATTGAAAATATAGAAGTTTTCGATTCCTCCAGGATCCAAAGCATAAAGTTTGACTATCCAAAAACCATCATTACCAAATCGACTATTAAACTCCATACGGATAGAATCCATGGCCCCTACATCTACTAACTTGGAGCTGGCTTCATATATTTTCGATCCTCCGATTTCATCTTCCAAATCAATTCTGAGTTCATAGGTTCTTCCAATCACTCCATAATAATCATCAGGTGTTTGATAGGTTCCAGCTTCTGTTTCACTCAACTCTACTGCATTTCCCAAATCATCAATAAACCTGACTTGTGCACCACTTACTTTTGGCGCTGGCTGATTATAATAATAAGAAGAAGTTTCTGATAAATAAACGGAATGAGCCATAGTATCATTAGTCAAATTTGCTTCCACTATCAATCGAGCAAAAGTTTCATCTAACTCAATATCGATACGTTCTGTACAGCTAATCATACCAAGAGCTAGCGCAACGAATAATAGGTATATATATATTGTTTTCATGGTCTTAAAATTTGAAATTAAAGGTCAATGCTGGAATAATACTAAAGAGATAAGTCTGTTCTGCATAGGTCACATTGGGATCATTTTCATCTTGAATAAAGTTGATTGACCAAGTATTATGTCGAGCATAGGCATTATAAACAGAAAGGTTAATATCCCAATCAAACTTGGAACCTTCCTTTTGCTTCTTCCTCCATGTGGCAGAAACATCTAGACGGTGATAATCTCGCATTCTATAGGCATTTCTATCAGAATAAATAGGGACTATTGTATTTCCATAATGGGCTCTTCCGGTTGGAAATGTTGCTGGTTGTCCGGTGGCATAAACCCAATTGGCTGATAAATCCAATCTCTCGTTAAGCCCATAACTCATTACAATAGAAACATCATGGGGTTTATCATAAGGAGCGGGATATACATTTCCTCTATTAATATCTTCAAATCTACGCTCAGTCTTGCTATAGGTATAACTTATCCAACCCGTTAACTTACCTACATTTTTTCTGATGAGAAATTCAATTCCATAACTCCAGGCTTTCCCAAATCTCAGTTCACCTTCCAGTTGCTCGTTTAATAAGACTTCAGCAAAGTCTTTAAAATCGATGGCATTTTTCATGTTTTTATAATAAACCTCCACGCTGGTTTCAACTGCATTTTCATTGAAATTTCTAAAATACCCCAATGCCACTTGATCAGCAATTTGAGGTTTCACATTAGGTGAAGCAGGAAACCAAATATCCAAAGGAGTTCCGGCTGTGGAATTTTGTGCCAATTGCATAGATTGACGAGTACGGGAATAATTGACTTTTATACTGGAATAATCGTTGAGCAAATAAGAAATTCCGAAGCGTGGTTCTAAACCCATATAGGTATTAAATATTTCTCCTTTAGGATAAACTGTAGAATCGATTTTATCATAATTATCATCAAAATTATAAATAGTTCCAGGACCAATATTCTGAAAAACAGAGAGTCTCAATCCATATTTCAACTGTATTCTCTCGCCAATCTTCTGTTCATTAGAGATATAGAATGCATAATCCAGCGCATAATTCTTGGGTTGAACAAATTCAGTAAACAAAGCCTCCTCACCCAATCCTTTAGCACTACCAGGTTCAAAAATATGATAGGTGCCTTCTAAGCCAAATTTTACAGTATTTTGAGGATTCAAGAAATAGGTAAAATCTCCTCTTACCCCATAATCTGTCATTCTACTTTTCCAATCGAAAGCATTGGGGTTGCCTTCTGGAGTTCCCAAATTATAATTATACACACTATTGGTGAAAGTGAAATTAAAGAAGAGTTTATCACTAAATAAATGATTCCAACGTATGGTGGAAGTTCTATTTCCGAAATATAATTTTGCAAAATCGTTGGCGAATTTATCCTGACCCATATAGAAAGAAAGATATAATCGATTCTTCTTATTGAAGGTATGATTCACCTTAGCATTTAAATCATAAAAGTTAAGGATATTGTTTTTAAGGTCTTCATTAGAGCTGAGTCTAAGAAAAAGGTCCGCATAGGTTCTTCGTCCAGAAACTAGGAAAGTAGTCTTGTCTTTCACTATAGGCCCTTCTATAGTCAATCGACTCGAAATACTACCAATTCCACCAGTGACAGATATTTTCTTACTATTACCATCTCGCATTCTCACATCTAAAAGGGATGATAGTCTCCCACCATGTGCAGCTGGAATATCGCCTTTATAGATTTTCACATCTTTAATAGCATCATTATTAAACACCGAGAAAAAGCCCATTAAGTGAGAGGCATTATAAACGGTAGCTTCATCCAATAGAATAAGGTTTTGATCAGGAGAACCTCCTCTCACACTAAATCCTGAGGATCCTTCGGATGTGCTTTGAACACCAGGAAGCAATTGTATCACTTTCACCAAATCCACTTCTCCCATAAAGGCAGGGATTTTTTTAATGGTTTTGGATTGGAGCTTCACATTGCTCATTTCGTTGCTTTTGACATTGCGATCTATTCTTTCACCTGTTACTTCCACTTCTTGCAAATCGGAAGAGGATTCTGCTAATTCAAAAGTAAAGTAATGGTCTTTATCTAAAACTACTTTCTGAAGAATGGCTTCAAAACCCAGATAATTGATTTCTATCTCGTAATCGTCTTTATCAAGACTCAAAGAAAAATAACCATATTCATTGGTCACCGTTCCTGTTTTTAGGCCTTTAATAAATATAGTGGCTCCTATTAGTTCTTCACCATTGGCAGCATCTTTCACTTTACCACTGATGGTAAATTTTTGAGCAGAAAGCTGAAATGCCATTAATAGAATACCAAGGAGGATCAAATACTTTCTCATGCGTTATTTTTTTATAAGCTTTTTATTTCCATATCCCTATGACGCGCAAAGTTATCATTTGAGACAAAAACAAATTTAAAATGTTTGTTAATTACAGGATTAATAACAGAAGAAAAACACAAGTGTTGCATTTAGGAGCAGTTTTTTGAAAAAAAATAACACTCAAGGTTGATATGATACGGAAACAAAAGAGAATCTAAGTGATTTTTCGTAGTATGGGGTTGAAAGCTTTTGAGGCTACAATTACCTTATCGCCAACTTTCATGGTAGAAATCTCATTTTCTTCGGCAACGATTTTTACGAAATTGGCACCTATAAGAACCGTGACAATATAAATGATTTCTTCTTTGGCTATTTGAACAATCTCACCAGAAAATTGGAACTTCCCGCTGATTTGTTTACTAGAGAATACATCGATAGGTTTTCCCTGTTTTGCAATTTTACCTTGCTCAAGGATAAAAATCTTATCTGCCATTTTTATCACCTCTCCCACTTCATGACTAATGAGGAGGGTTGTTAAATGATACTTTCGATGAACTTTAAGGATATAATCTTGCAATTTAGTTCGCATTTTAGCGTCGAGAGCTGAGAGGGGTTCATCGAGAAGGAGTATTTCGGGTTTTCTGACCAAAGCTCTGGCTAAGGCTACTCTTTGCTTCTGACCTCCAGAAAGCTTATCAGGATGACGAAGTTGTAAATCACCCAACTCCATAAAATCAATAAGCTCCTCAACAATATTCTTATCCTGACCTTTTTCCAATGCAAAGCTTAAGTTATCTTTAACTGTCATATTAGGAAACAGGGCATAGTCTTGAAAAACAAAACCAATTCTTCTTTGTTGTGGCTTCAAACAAAGTCCCTTATCTTCATTTAACCAAATAGCATCATTAACTTTGATCAAACCACTATCAGCTTCCATCAACCCCGCCAACATCCTAAGAATAGATGTTTTTCCAGCTCCAGATTCCCCATATATGGTTACTAGTTGACCTTTCTCTATTTCCATATCCACATTTATTTGGAGAAAGCCATTAGCTGCATTGAGCTGTTTTTGCAGGTTTATTTTTATCATTTCTCTTTCTTTGCAACTATTATTGGATAAATCTCTTTAGGTAACCGCCATTCACCAAATAAACCATCAGGAGAATACAAAAAGTGATAGCAAATAATATCAAGGAATAGGAATTGGCCGCGACATAATTTAAGGCTTCTACCTCATCGTAAATGGCAATAGACGCTACTTTAGTCTTCCCTGGGATATTTCCTCCAATCATTAACACTACACCAAATTCTCCAATAGTATGGGCAAATGCCAAAACAATTCCTGTTAGTAATGAGGTTTTAATATTAGGTAATAATACTTTAAAAAGGGTTGTCATTTTCGATTTCCCAAGCACATAACTAGCCTCTGAAATTGAGGAGGGTAAACTTGAAAATCCTGCCTGAATAGGATGAATCATAAACGGCAAACTATAGATAATGGAAGCAATTACCAAGCCTTGGAATGAGAAAATCAATCGCAAACCTAAATATTCATCTAGCCAAGAACCAAAAGAATTTGAAGGGCTAAAAGCCACTAACAAATAAAAACCCAAAACCGTAGGGGGTAATACCAATGGCATACTAACAAGTGTTTCAATAACCGGCTTGATACGCGACTTGGTATAAGCCAACCAATAGGACAGCGGTATGGATATCACCAATAGTAATAATGTGGTGACCAAGGCCAGTTCAAATGTCAATATTAAAGGTTGCCAATCTATCATTCTGATAACATGATTTCGGTGGTTTGTATCATGGCACAAATGGAAGTACCTTTTACTAATTGGAGTTTCTCAGCGGAGTCAGTGGTTAAAAATGAAGAGATATTTCCTATAGCGGTTTTAATAACGACCTTAGATAAAATCACACCTTTCTCAAAATCCAAAACTACTCCATCCACTTTGTTTTGAATGCTATTATCCTCCTGATTCCCTTTGCCAATAATAACTTCAGTTTCTTTAAAAACCACTTGAATGGGATTTCCTATCTTTAAGTAAGAAGCTGTTTCTGGAGTTTCAATAATCACCGTACAAAAGCAAACCTCTCCTAAATCAACTTTGACCTGAGAGATATTTCCATGGGTTTTTATTTTTGATATTTTTCCTCTTAAATTATTCATTTTCAATGAGGGAATGATTTAATACGTGAATGATTTAATAGTTTGAATCTCATTTATCATAAGTTAATCCTTTGCTTTCAACACTATTTTTGTTAATTCTGTAGCCTCCTCTAATAATACAGCGAGCTTGTCTTTCTCACTTGACAATTTTGATTCTTGAATTATTCCTAACCAATCCTGAGCTACACTCACCTGATAACCAAACCCTTCCAATATCAAAGCTGCTCTATCTGAGAAAAGAAATTCATAAAATTCCTTAGCCTCTGCATGCATTTCATTTTGCTTAATGATAACCGCTCCTTGTGTAATAGGTGAATATAGTGAGTCCTCCACATCTATCCATTGACCTTGATCCTTACCATGCATTGACAACACCACAGATTTTGCAGTGAAACCCATTTCTGCAGATTTAGACAGAATAAACTGATTGCATTGGGCAACACTTTCTCCATAAACTAGCTTAGATTCTAAATCTTTGTATAAATTCAAATTCATTAAAACCTCTTTGGCAGCCGTTCCATATGGTGCCGTTTTGGGATTTGCTATTGCAATATGATTTATTTGCACCTTTTGTAACAACTCAATTGAGGGTAAAACACCTTCTTTCATCGACCATAATACTAATTTGCCATATGCATAAATCTCGGGGTTAGAGGTGGTGAATCCTGCATCAAATAAATCTTGAGGATATTTCATATTGGCCGAGACAAATATATGATAGGGAGCTCCCTCTTTTATCTGTGCGTTGAGTTTTCCGGAAGAACTGGTCATCATTTGACATTCTATACCCGTCTGCTCTTTAAACTCCTTGATGATCTCTTTCATGGCAAACTGCATATTGGCAGCAACCGCAATATTTAATTTCGACTCCTCCGATTTTTGACAGGAAGTAAAAAACAAAATACTAATGAATAATAGGAGTCTGAATTTCTTCATTAGATATTAAATTCTTGAGTTTGTGTAGCGATAAAAGCTTCAATCTTCTTTTGCAGCTCGTAATACTTTCTGATGGCTTCTTTTCCGGTTTCTGTAACAACTGCTCCTCCACCTTTTTTTCCTCCTAACCGCTTTTCCACTAAAGGATGTTCCGATAGTTTATTCATATCTTCTACCAATTGCCAAGCCTTACGATAGGACATTTCTATGGCTGCTGCACCTTTGGTGATAGAACCATGCTCTAAAATATTTTCTAATAATAGGACACGGCCTAAACCCAAATATGGCTTTTCCCCTTTATCAATCCAATATCTAAAACGTGTATTTATCATTTTGCTCACATCACTATGTTTTTGAATGCATAGTGCAAATATAGCTTTTTTTGGAAATGATAAATAATAATATTTTTCTATGAAGCTTATTATACAAACTGATAAAATGATCTTAGCGTTAAAATCAATAAAAATGCACATTTCCTATTGGCATTAATCATTGCATCATGAAGGAACATATGGAATATTGAAATAAAAAGTAGATCCTTTGTTTTTCTCACTCTCTAACCAAATTTCACCACCTAATAATTCTACATAGGCTTTTGTAATGGCTAAACCTAAGCCAGCACCTTGCTGATTATTAGTATCAGATAGATCGGCTTGGATAAATCTTTCAAAAACAGCTTTAATCCGATCCTGAGGAATTCCAATACCTGTATCTTTAACATAGAACTCAATAAATGCACCTTTTTTCTGACAACCAAATTCAATCTTCCCTGAATCGGTATATTTTACAGCATTCTTAACAAGGTTTGTTAAAATGGCAAACACTTTTTCCCTATCTGTTATTATTATGGTTTCTTCTGTTGCAAGGCTCAGGGAATAGGACAGTTCTATATTTTTTTTACTGGCCTCTGGAGTAAAGAATGTATATATGTACTCCATTTGTTTTTTAATACTTGAAGGAGCCAAATTTAACTCCATTAGACCAGATTCTAATTTTGAAATATCAACAATATCATTGATGATATTCAACATCCTGGCTCCACTTCTCTCTATAACCCGAATATACTCTTGTTGTTCTTCCCCTGTGAGATCTGGCTCTTTCAGCAAACCTGCGAACCCAAGGATACCATTCATAGGCGTTCTAATTTCATGACTCATATTGGCCAAAAATGCTGATTTCAGATGGTCGCTCTTCTCGGCATCTTCTTTTGCAATTCGCAATTGATTTTCTATATTTTTCTGCTCCGTGATATCTCTAAACTCAACAACACGAACAGTTCTACCCTTATAAGGAATCATCCTAGCCTCTAGGCGCAGGGGATAAATATCTCCATTTTTTCTTAAACCATTAACTTCATATGATGTTTCAATCTCAGCCAGAATATTCGACATGACCTTTCCCCTATCCTCCTCTGCAATCAAGAGAAGTCCATCCATCCCTATTAATTCTTCTATGGGGAAACCTGAGATAGTAGAAAGTCCATTATTACATTCCAATATGACTCCCTTATCATGAATAGTAATACCTCCAAAAGATGCATTATGTAGAGCTTTAAAACGTATTTCACTTTCCTCTAGATTATTAAAAGCTTGAAGGAGACTTTTATTTTGAGCTCTATATTCTTTATTTAATGATGCATATTCCTCATATTGTTTTTTCAATCGCCTTTCATCCTCTACTTTATCTGAAATATCTTCAACGGTGGACCATATATATTTTCGCCCTTCTTTCTCAATAATCCTTCCACTCAAGCGGACAGGAATGAGAGCGCCTGATTTATGAATATACTCTTTCTCGTATGGCCCATAAACTCCTTTCTTATCTAAACGCTCTAATTGTTCTTGTTCATTTGCTTCATATTTCTTAGGAGTGATATCCCAGTAGGACAGCTTTAAAGTCTCCTCAATTGAATATCCAATAATTTGAGCATAAGCAGCGTTAATTTCTTTTAACGAACCATCTAGAGAGGTAAGAGCTAGGCCTACAGGGACGGAACTAAATAACATATTGATATAGGCTCTATCTTCCTCCGCTTTCTGCTTAGCATTTCTTAAATTCTCATTTTGAGATTTATTTTTTTCATATAAAGTAGCGTATTCTTGGTTTTGATTCTTTAGGTATATCTCATTCTTTTCAAGAATTTTCTGAGCTTGATTTCGTAATTTATTCTCCCTAGAAACCTTGTATAAACTATGAGTAAGGCCTATGGCCATAATAATGATTAAAGCAAACAAGAGTATCATCAACCAACTATATTCTGAAGGATTAATCATTTCAATTCTTAAACTCATTCCATTTGGAATAGATTTCAATCTAATATCATGAGAGTCGCCTAATCCTTCGAAATCTGCATCTTGAACAAATGCTAGGATATGATCATTCTCATCTAAAATACTTACACGTATTTTTTTTGATAGATTTTCTGGAATACTATTTTCTAATATTTTATCACAAGAATAAACCCCCGCTAATAAACCGAGAAACCGATCATTACTAAAAACAGGAGTCCAAACCTGAATAGTACGAGGAGATAAAATAGACTCAAAAGGTAAAGTATAAACTGCTCGCCTTTCTTCCTTGGCTAATCGAGAGGCTCTCATTGGTTCAGAAATATTAACCGGCATTCCAATAATATGGTCTTTTCCTTCTAATGGTGCTATGTCCTCGATAACAAAATTACTATCTGCTTTAACGATAATTATAAACTCAGGATGCACCTTAATATACTCTACAATACTTTGATGGAATTCGTCTTTCGAAAGTTCATGGCTAGCACTTCTCTCAGCCAAAAGATTGATATAATCTAGATTTCCTTTGAGCATGATATCTACAGATTGAGCTATCATCTCAGCAATCTCAATAGTATTTTGCTTTTGTTTTTGCTCTTCATTTTCAAAGGCAACATAAAGAATCAGGCTGAATACAATAGAAAAAGCCAATACAAATAGTAATGGTGTATATATATGATTTGAAAATCGGTTCTTCAAATTTGTGCCCTTCATCAACTTAGTGTTTTTAGCCTCCCCAAATTCAACTAAATACAAATGTATTTTATGCTCCCTAAAAGTGAAAAAGCTCTCCTATTACAACAAATATACATGTTATTCACAAAGAAAACAAACCCATTTAGAGCATACTTAATTTCGTAAAAGCTGAAATTTAATTATGGATTTCTAATAACCAATCACCGGGATCAGTAATTTCAAACTCTAAGATAACTTGATATTCTTCTGACTTTAATTTATTCATAGTCATATAATTAACGAGTATCCTCACTGGAAATTCTATAAAATCATATCCTATAGAATGACCCAGGTTCGATTCGATGCCATTTGATGTGCTCATGGAAAAGTTCGTAATAGTTGTATTTCTCATCCCATTCTGCATAAAATTGATCAAGACCCTATTTTTTGTTCCACCAGTCTTCTTAAATGAATAACGATCGATACTTACCTTATGAATCACTTTTGGTGGAATGGGTTTTGCCCCCATATATTTATCATCATCCCATAGGCCGTCAATAATACTATCTGTTGCCCCTAACTTCAGAGTAAGTTTACCGGCTCCGCTTCGTTTACCTTCCTTCCAGTTTCCAGTATAAATATCCCCATTGGCCCAATTATAGGTGCCACGGCCATGAGGATAACCTTTTGAGAATTTTCCAGTATAACTATCTATTCCTATAGCTGTACCTTTACCATTTGCCAATCCTTTTTTACATTTTCCGGTGTATATGCTATCAATTTCGGATACTAGAACTTTGCAATTCTTTTGTGCTGATAAAAAAAAAGGTGAGGTAATAAAAATCGAAATAATGATAGAATAAAGAACATGTTTCATGATATGAGTTTTATATTACTGTCTGATAATGAATCCTGTAAAGATAGTATATTTCAGTATTTAGGCCTATCAAATTTAGAAATATTTATCTCTATATATCCTAAACCAAAATAGATAGATTAAAACACTTCTCTAGCTCCATCACTAAGATGAACTTCGTAAAAATCTGGTTTTTTTGAAAACTGTTTTTCATAAGCCATGTCTACTATTTCCTTAAACTCCGAAACAAAAGATTTTTTAATGAGGTTGAGGGTACAGCCCCCAAATCCACCGCCCATCATTCGGCTACCGAGAATTTGGTTTAATGGCCGTGTTAGGTCAACGAGAAAATCGAGCTCTGGGCAACTTACTTCGTATAATTTAGAAAGTCCATCGTGAGTTTGATAGAGTAATTGACCAAGGGTTTTGAGATCATGATTAGCCAAGGCTTGGGTGGCTTGTCCAACTCTAGCGATCTCCTCCACCATATACTTAGAACGCTTATAACTTACAGGGTCTGGTTTGTCTTCATGCGCTTCTATCATTTCTAAACTCACCTTGCGAAGGGCAGTAATATTGGAGTCGAAAGTTTTAAAATACTGGACTCCTCTTTCGCATTCTTCTCGTCGGAGATTATACTCGGAGGAGGCCAAACTATGCTTCACATTGGTATTGATTAAAAGCAGCTCATAGTCATGAAGTTCAAGTGGAAAGTATTGGTGAGTATTATCGCGACAATCGAGTTTAAAAACCTGGTTTTTCTTGCCAAAAACACTGGCATATTGATCCATGATTCCACACATCACTCCTGCATATTCATGCTCTGCTTTTTGTGCCAACTTCACTAAATCGATATCGCTTAATTGCAAATTGGATAAAACATTCACAGCCTTAGCCAAGCCACATTCCAAAGCTGCTGAAGAAGAAAGGCCTGCACCTACCGGAATATTACCCCCAAAAACCATATCGAAGCCAGAATCAAGCTTTCCTATTTTTTCAAATTGCGCCAAAACACCTATTAAATATTGAGCCCATAGTTTTATGTCTTGACCCAATTCCAAACAATTGACCTCCTCCAATTCATGAAAATCCATGGAATAGAAACGAAAGCAATTCAAATCGTTCTTGGCCACTGCAAAAGCAATATGTTTATCTATAGCTGCTGGTAGTACAAAACCATCATTATAATCGGTATGTTCTCCTATAATATTTATTCTCCCAGGAGCTAGAAATAGTCTTGGGGTATTTTGATAAAGCGCTTCAAATTTTGCTTCGATATGCTTTAATAATGAGCTTTCTTGTTTCATATGATACTGCTTATTCTTTGTATTCTAAGTAAAGGGACTCTTGCAATTCAATTTGCACCATTTTAAAATCTACACTTTCCAAAATATATGGACGCTGATCAACATTCCAAATATAGACAACAATTTTAGAAATACCCTTGGGCAATTGATGTAAATACAAACTCCCAGTCATTTCATTTTTATCTTTTTTCCAGTTTCCTCTATTCCAGTCTAATGCTATTGATTCATATTCTAATAATTTATTATCCAAATCTCTAAGCTCTGCCACAATGCGCCCTATAAAAGGGGATTCCTCAGTAGTTAATTTTACTTTTAAATTAATTTTCAAACTGCTTTCATCGATATTCTCAAAGCTTCCTCGATAAATATTATAAAAGGCATTCTCTATTTGTCCTTTATTAGATATACTTTTCTCTGCAATTAAACTAGCTTCAAGCTTAGCTTTCCTTTTGAGTAGTGATAAATTAGATATAGGCTCTGTACCTAATAGATCATAATACGTGAGCCACTCCTCATGCTTGCTCAAATCTACAATCTGAAAATCAGAAATTAATTCGGGATAATGAGAGGACTGTATTTGATTTAGCAGCCCACCATGACTATAATTCTGATAGGCAAAGCATAGGGTTCTTATCTGATAAGCCCCAATACTTGGGTTTTCACCAATTATATTTTTGCCTTCAAGAATTGCATCATAGAAACGTTGAGGAATAAGCTCCTTTCTCCAAAAAGAAGAATGGCTGATATTTAAACTCATCAAAAAATGAATTGGGAAAAACAAAAAAGGCAACATCAGCAAAAACCTCACATAATGATTCATTCTTTCCCATACTGAATCCCATAGAAAAATCAAACTTCCCATAAAAAATGGAAAGAAATACAAACCCGTTCTATCTTCTGGGAAATTCACTTGCAATAAATAGGACATGATCATCACTGCTGCAAAATTCCCAACGAGGAGATATAAAAAGATAAACTCTACTTTCCAGAGCTCTTTCAAACTCGGACTTTTGAAAATTCGATATAAAAATAAGATTATAATAGCTAAACTAAAGAAAGCGATAATCACTTCAGCCATCCAACTTTCTTGGCCAAGGATTAGCTTCACCAATGAACGAACCGTAAGCTCCCAAAAACCATCTAAAGTACCATAATACAAAAGCCCTTTTGCTTTGAACTGGAGTAATAGTTTTCCAGCCAATATTAATGGGATAATCCCTGAAACTAATATGATAATAATCGCTTTTATGGAATGATGGAGTTGGTTTTCTTTATAATTTAAAATAATATGAAACCCCAAAATACTTGAGATGAGGATACCTGTGTTTACAAGGGTTAGATTAGCGGAAATGGCAAGACTGATAAATAAAGTACTAAAAATATAATACTTAAGTTCACCTTTTTTAAATACCTGAAAAACATAATAAATAGAGGCAAAAAGCAAAGCCATGGACATTCCATACCCTCTGGATAAAGCAAAATATTCTATAAAATTATGAGCAAATATAAAAGTGATGAAAAAGGTCCATTTCAAAACAGGATTCCTTAATAGATTGGAGATTCTGTATACAAAGAAGAAAAAAACGGGGAAAAATATAAGATTAGAAAGCCGCAAGGAAAACTCTGAGGAACCAAAAAAGGAATAGCTAAAATAGCTTAATAGTGAATTCAGCAGATGATTATTGGCATCCCAATGAGCATGAGGAGGAAGAAACACACCTTTCTGAACATAATAAAAAAAGGTGGCCACTTCATCATGAACCAATGGAACCATAAAGGCTCGAATAGCAAGGTATAAAGATACCAATAAGAAAATGGAAATAGAGGTTAATTCCGTTTTCTTGAGACTCCCAAAACCTTTGAACCCTTTATCCATTCTATCTTTTTTTGCTGAAAAATTCTGTCATCAATTGTCCACACTCCAATTCCATCACACCTCCTATCACTTCTGTTTTGGGATGAAGAATGGATTCTTGATACTTAGAAAAACCTTTCTTTTGGTCATAGGCGCCAAAAACCACTTTCCCCATTTGTGCCCAAGCGGAACCTCCAGCACACATCACACATGGTTCCAAGGTTACATAGAGGCTACACTCATTTAAATACTTCCCACCCAAAGTATTTGCCGCAGCAGTGATGGCTTGCATCTCGGCATGGGCAGTGACATCGTTTAGAGTTTCGGTAAGGTTATGGGCTTTTGCAATCACTCGGTCTCTGAAGACAATGATAGCACCAACAGGCACTTCATCCTTATCAAAAGCCAATTGGGCTTGTTGAAAAGCCATTTTCATATAATATTCATCGGTGAACATAAAATCGGAATTTTTACAAATGTCGGAAAAAGCATGAGAAGATAAAATTATAAAAGATAAAAAGCCTAGTTAGAGTTTAATTCCTATTAGCAATAGGAATTATAATACACTAAAAAAGGCCAAGAAAAAATTCCAGGCCTTACTTCATCGCATTTCGAAATAAATAATGTATGTCATTCTCTCGATAATTCTGAGGATTAAATCTTGGTAGATTTAATTATAATATGGTTTATTGCTCGTTTAATAATTATGGTTGGCATGAAGTGTTTGGTATTAAATAATGCCGTAGTTTCTGGAGAGAAGTAAAGCCATTGTTCCTACCATACTTGCTCCAACTATCCATAATTTCGCTATTACCACTGTGCTTATTATAGCCCAAACTCGATTACTAATTGCTAACGTTTTCATATCACCTCCTTTGTTTGTTTGTACTGCAAATATCTGAATTACTATCCTTTAAAAAACTGGAGGTCTCACCATTACTATGGCATATTAGACTTAGGTGTAATTACTGATAAACTTCATAGGCAGAGATAGAGGGGTTATAAAAATCACAAAACAGGATAAAACGGATTAATATCACACACAAACAATACTAAAGTCATTAAAAAAAGCCCGAAATTTTCATTCCGAGCTTTTAAGAGGTACCAAACTAATGATTCACCACATATTTGGTATTATATATTGAGTTTACAGAACTCCAAAGTAGTTAAATGTTAATAAAATGAGTGTAACGAATACAGTATAAATTGCGAACCAGAATTTTTCGTTTTCTAAAATTAAATTTTTCATAATATCCTCCTATTTATATTATTAATTACTGATACAAAGATAAGATTGGATTTAGTATGATAGACTAGGTCATCTCACCAGTTCCATCATTAAAGAACCTAGGTATAATTACTTATGATAAGAAACCAAAGATTAAGCTATTTCAACCAAAGTGATTTCCGGCTTGATTCCAACACGGCCTGGGAAGCCGATGGCACCAATTCCTCGGTTTACATTTAGATAGATTTCTGATTCCTTATTCTGATAAATTCCTGCCCAATGCTTATAAACATATTGTGCCGGACTCCATCTAAAAAGGCTCGATTCTATTCCAAATTGAAAGCCATGGGTATGTCCACTGAAAGTAATATCTATAGGCGTTTCTGAATGAATTACTATCTCGCTCCAATGGGTAGGATCGTGACTAAGGAGTAAATTGAGCTCCGCATTAGGGTTACTTTTAATGGCTTCATCCAAATCTCCTATGCGAGGAAATCGAGGATTCTTACTCCAATTCTCCACACCTATCACATTAAGAACACTACCTTGAATCTCCAAAGTTTCACTTTCATTTCTCAAAAGCTTCCAATCCATATTCTCGTAAAACTCCAATAAATCTGACCAGTTTTTTTCTTCTTCCGCTTGATCAGCCCATTTATGATAATGACCGTAATCATGATTTCCTAAAGAAGCATAAACACCTAATTTTGCTTTCATTTTGCTCAATTCCTCTTGAAATGGAAAAGCTTCAGCAGTTTGAGAATTCACCAAATCTCCTGTGAAGAAAATCAAATCTGCTTGTAAGCCATTAATATATTTAACAGCCTCCTCTAAAGGCGTTTTACTCACCCAAGTTCCCAAATGGAAATCAGAAATCTGCACAATTCTTAATCCTTTTAAGGCTTGTGAAGCTCTAGAGACTTTCAGTTGATGACGCCATATCTTGAAATTATAATTCCCATGAATCATACCAAATCCCATGGTTCCAAGAGCAATACCACCAAGTGATAATCCTGTATTAACTATGAACTTTCTTCTTGTAACTTCATTCCCTTTTATATTATCTGTTCTGTTTACATTCTGCTTTTTAAAAAGCATCTCTATCCACTTCACTATATCAGAAATAAACAGGAAAACAATGGGCAAAAGAAGGGAAACTATATAGGTAAATAATCCACCAATGAAGTATACCTTCAAAAAAGGAGGCCAATCGTCTAAACTATACTTGAGGAGGGCAATACTAGAAATACCCACCAATGCCATTGGCAACCAAAATAAAAAAACAAAAATGGTTTTCAAAATAGGAACTTGTTTTCTTACCCTCACATTAATCGCAGACCAAACATAGATACTTAATAATAGTAATATTGAAAAGTTAAGGAAAGGCTCCGCTAAAGCAGGCAGAAAAAACCAGAGCAAGGCAAAGATGATGATGATCCCTAAAATAAATAAGAGTGTGTTTCTTAGTTTCAAATGAGTTTATTTTGTGTTTTTGGCAAAAATAGTAAAAGCAATAAAGCCTAGAGTGGATTAAAGGTTTTTTAACCTATTTTGAAATACCTATTCTTTTATATGAGAGGAGCATATAACCGAGCGAAAGATTCAAAGACTTTGTTCTTCATCGGTCTTCTTTTCCATGCTCTGAGGTTAAGTTTTTCAGAATCGGACTTGTCTTTCTCAAATTGTTCAATGAGCTCCAGAGTAGAAGCCTGATCATAAATAAGGGCGCTGATTTCGAAATTTTGATAGAAGCTTCTGTAATCGAAATTGGCGGTTCCAATGATGCTTAGCAAGTCGTCAATCAAAAGAATCTTTGCATGAACAAAGCCTTTTTCATAGAAATAAACATGAATATCATGATATAATAATTGCTGCACATAGGAACGAGCAGAGTATTGCACAAAATAGGAATCCACAATTCCGGGGAGGATGATTTCTACTTTGACTCCACCGGAAGCAGCCGTCTTTAAAGCCATCAACAAAGATTCATCAGGAATAAAATAGGGACTCACCAAACGTATGGATTTCTTAGCGGTATTAATGGCCGTAAAGAAAGCGTGATGAATATTAGCACTTCCACTCTCTGGACTGCTACTGGCAATTTGTATATGACTTCCTGGAGGAGTTCCCACCGCAGGGAAATAGGGTTCTAAATCATCGTAAACATGTTTGGTTAAAGAAAACCTATCCACTAAGAATATGGCTTCCAACATCTTTACCGAATCCCCATGAATTCGAAGATGCGTATCTCTCCAAAAACCTTCCTCACCATAATCTACCAAGTATTTATCTGCCAAATTTATTCCACCTGTATAGCCAATATCACCATCAATCACCACAATTTTTCTATGGTTTCTATTATTGATTTTATTGGCCAAATTAGGAAATCGAACTGGGCGAAACAACAAAACCTCCACCCCATTCTCTTTCATTCTATTGAGATAGCTATCGCTAAGCTTACGGCTTCCAAGTCCATCGAGAAGCAAAACTACTTCTAGTCCTTGTTTGCTCTTTTCAACTAATATCTTGGTCACTTTCTCTGCGACTTCACCATCCTCTAAAATGTAATATTGTACATGTATGAATTTTTTTGCCGCTTTTAAGTCTTGATAAATGGAGCGATATACGTCTTTTCCATTATGATATAACTGAATATGGTTATTGGAGGAAAGAAAAGAGCTGTTGTTTTTGAGGAGCATGGACATGAGCTTATGAAACTCATTTAAATACCTATCTTCTACCAAATCGATATTTTCTAAAGCTTTGAGCTGGGTTTCACTAATCTCACTCATCTGAATAATTTCCTTGTTTCGCATACGTTTGAAAACCCATCTTTTAGTGGCTTTCTGCCCAAACAAAAAATAGAGGATGAGTCCCAAGAAAGGAATCATGACCAAGACCATAATCCAACTTAAGGTAGAAACTGGATTCCTATTTTGTAATAATGTTTTTGCTACCAAATAGATCACAAAAACATAAGCAATTACCACTGCAATAATGGAAATCCAGTCCCAAGCTACCGATTCAAAGAAAACAAATAGCACCATTTTTGTTTACAATTTTATTGTTTAGACCTTAACCAAGCAAATAATTTTTCTTTTTGAGCATCACTTAATTTAGCATTAGAATGCGTGATTAAATAACCTGGAATAGGCATTTCTCCTTCTTCCATCTCTTCTATCATCTCTTCAATAACATAAGCTCTATCTTCTAGGTCTATCTCTCCCCAGAAGTTCAGATTTATATTGTCACGACCATCCTCTACATGTTCTTCTAACATCCAACTCACTGGTGCAATATTCGAATACCAAGGCCAAATCGTTTCATTGGAATGACAGTCGTAACAAGACGAGCGAAGCATTTGTGCCACATCTTCTGGAGGATTCTCCATCACGATAAAATCGGAAGAGGAATCGAATTCGGGATTTGTTTTTTCGATCCCAACAAATTGTATGACCACAAATGCAGTAATTAATAGGATAAATAAGATTCGTAAAAATTTCATAACAAATGCTTTTTGGGTGAATAGCTAAATTAGTCATTTTTGGGGAAAGGGAGAGAAAGAAATTAAAATTACACTTTACAGAGGATTTATAGCAATTATTGTCATCAAATGAAATACAAGTTTTTAGATTATTTAATGAATGAATGTTAGAATGATAGAATAAATAAAACAGAGTTAACTATTAAATCATTCAAACATGTATTTTTACTCGTTAAAAGAAACGATCAAGTATTTAAAACAGGGCAAACGCATACTTTGTTAAAAAGCTATATTTAGAAGAAAATAGTTTAATCTATAGGTATAATGCTAGCGCGGAAATGTTTTCCGTGCGAAAATATTAACATTAAGGGATGTGTTTAAATCACACAGATTGCAAATCCGTGTTAGCTTTGGTATTTAAAATAAGTATTTGTCCCACAAACTATGGAGTACTCACACTAACTGGCAAAACTTTTCCATTATAGAATTTGGCTTTGGTGAGTGCGAAATCAGCAAGGTATTCTCCCATTTCAGTAGCGTTGAGTGGTGCCTGATAATCAGGGAAAGCAGAACGCAACATATCGGTATCTACCGCACCAAAAGCCAAAGCATTTACTGAAATCCCTTGTTCTACTAATTCTGCTGCTAGACTTTCTGTTAAAATACTCACCGCTCCTTTACTAGCAGAGTACAAACTCAAACCTGGAAACTTCATACTTCCTTGGAATCCTCCCATACTACTAATATTAACAATATGGCTCCCTTTGGGCATTAATGGAATACAAATTTTTGATAAATGAAAAACGCTTTTGGCATTGATCTGAAATTGAAGATCGAAGTCATCCTCCGTCATCTCCATAAAAGGCTTCACGACTAAACTTCCGGCATTATTAATGAGGAGGTCTACCGAATTAAAGTTCTCACCAATAAATTGCTTTAGTTTTTCATACTCACCATTGTTCAAGTCGAATGGGTAGATGAGTAATTCAGCACCAGCAGGAACTTCATCTTTCAGCTCCTCTAGTTTCTCAGCTGAACGAGCAATTACTAAAATCCTTATATTTTCCTCTTGAGCAAGTTTTAATGCTGCAGCTTTTCCAATACCTCTACTGGCTCCTGTTATGATGATGTTTTTCATGATGTTTTTGAGTTTTAAGTACTCTTCAAACTAAGTGATATATTTAAATTTAGAGTGAGATGAATTAATCGTAATGAAATCTGCATTTTAAAATCCTGATTTCTTCATCCTTTACTTGATAAATCAATCGGTGTTCTCCATCAATTCTTCTTGACCAATACCCCTTATACTTATGTTTTAAAGGTTCTGGTTTTCCCTTGCCAGAAAATGGGTGACGAGCGATTGCCTTTATAAGTTCATTTATTTTTTTGAGGTTCTTTTTGTCATACTTCTGCCAATATAAATAATCTTCCCATGACTCATCAACAAATATATACTTCATAGTTTATAAATGTTGGAAATCAAGGTTCAAGAATTTCTTTTTCAAAAGAATCGCCAACTTTCATTTTCTGAATGGCAGCGTCTAATCTTTTCTCATTACTTGCAGAAGACATTTCATGTTGAGTCGTTGTTAAAGCATTATACTCATCCAAAGACAAAACTACAACTCCGCTATCTTTTCCTCTATTAATAATTAGGGTTTCAAAATTCTGAGTGACTCGATCAAGATATTTCTTAATGTCTTTCCGGAAATCCGATATAGTTGCTGTTAACATATTACAATATTTTGTACAAATATATGTACGTAATATTGTAATATCAAGTTTAAAAATAATTTTAACAATAATTATTAGGAATGAGGAATATTACAAATAAATAGAATTATCCCTATCCTCTTTGGTGAAAGGCAGAATAGCCCTATGATAAATGCCTTGCACAAAAGCTATGGCCATTCCATAATTAGTTACTGGAACTCCTGCTTCAATGGCTGGCATTAATCTATTATGAACTTGTTTTTTAGTGATGACACAACCTCCACATTGTATGACAATGGCATAATCTGTAATTTCTCCTGGCACCTGATCTAAACCAGAAACCACGGTATACTCTAATTTCTTGCCACTAAACTGATCGAGCCAGCGAGGGATTTTCACTCGACCAATATCATCACAGGATACGTGATGGGTGCAAGATTCTAAAAGAAGAATCTTATCTCCATCTTTTAATTCACCGAGCTGATAAGTTCCTTTTAAATAATGCTCAAAGTTTCCTTTTTGCCTCGCTAAAACAATACTAAAGCTGGTCATGGGAATATCATTTGGCACCGAACCATCCACTTTCAAGAACACCTGACTATCTGTTACCACTAGTGCTGGCTTCGGACTCATTTTACTGATGTGCTCGTCTAGCTCTCGCTCTTTTAATACTACTGCCACAGCATCATTATCCAAAATATCTCTAATCAACTGAACTTGAGGAAGAATCAAACGCCCTTCTGGAGCTTCATCATCAATAGGTGTGACCAATAATACAGTATCACCAGCCGAAATTAAATCTCCAATTAAGGTATTCGATTGATAAGCGGATTCTGGAATATTCTTCCGCATTTCTTCTATCAATCGTTCCAAATTATCGGCCTTTAAGCAGCTAAATGGGATTAGGTTTCCACCTACTCGTGCTTCTGTTTCTTTTAAAAATGCATCAGAAATGGGATATTGATCCGTTTTATTATGAACCACTATAAAATTAACATCCTTCTTCTGAAATTTATTGACTAAATCCTCCTCAAAAGCATCCCAAGCATTATTGGTAATCACAAGCACAGCCAAATCCATATTGGGAATGGTCTGCATACTTTTCTTTATTCTTTGCTTCCCTAAATCTCCAGTATCATCAATTCCAGCAGTATCTACCAAAACCACTGGGCCAATGCCATCAATTTCCATGGATTTCTTAACTGGATCTGTAGTCGTTCCGGCTACATCGCTAACTATGGCAATATCTTGATCTGCTAAGCAATTAATAAGCGAACTCTTACCATTATTTCTTCTTCCGAAAATACCTATATGTGGTTTTTGATCTTTTCCTTTTGACATCTTATATTATTGTATGATAAATCTTTTTAGCTTTTTTTGATTGCCCCTTACCCTAAAGGCTACCTGGCTAAAGCAGTTAGACAGGGGAGCAGAAAAAGCCAACACTCTTTATTCTTTAAGAAATTACATTAAATCTTTTATGGAGAATCCTAAAGCGGTTAAACTTTCCGGTTTCATCATCTCTTTCAGCTTTTCTTCGCCAAGTAAGTTCAATTCTTGATTGGCTTGAAAAATACTGGTCTGCTTTTGCTTCATCAATTTTGCCATTTCAGCGGCTTTATGATAGCCGATTAAGGGACTTAAAACCGTAGTTAAGGAAGCGCTTTTATAAAAATCCTCCTCCGAGTTTTGCGTATCAATTTTTATACCGTGAAGCAAGTTTTGCTCTAAACTCTGATTAGCAGCAATTAATAATTTCAGGTTCTCTAATAAAGCATTACCAATCGACGGTAAATAGGCATTGAGCTCAAAGTCACTTTTTGCAGATAGATTACTTATCAACATATCATTACAATAAACTTGATGCATGCTAGAAATGATAAACTCAGGAATTACAGGATTCACTTTTCCGGGCATTATAGAGCTGCCAACCTGTCGTTGTGGAATACTAAAATTAGGCTTAGTGATATCTGAAGCTAGGAGGCGCATATCGTTTGCCATCTTCTCTAAATTCACAGCATGAGCTTTAAGAATAGCACTCACCTCCACATATGAATCAAGATTAGAGGTGGCATCTCCGAGGTTTTCACCTCGGCTGATGGGAAGCTTGGTTAAATCTTTTAATTGCTGGACGACTTCCATAATAAAATATCGAGGAACAGATACCCCAGTACCAATAGCCCCACCACCTAAATTTACAACTTTAATTCTTTCCCATGATTTGCTAACCCTCCACCAATCACGACTCAATGCATCGCTATAAGAAGAGAAAAGACGACCATAGGTGGAAGGGACAGCCTCTTGAAGCTGAGTATAACCCAAGCGAGGAATACTTCTAAACTCGTTCTCTACTCCTTCCATTGCTTTCCTACTTTTATTGATGGCCTCCTCTAATTTTTTCAACAATTTCATGAGACTTACCTTTAATGCTGTTGGAATGACATCGTTGGTAGATTGATATATATTAGCTTGTTCAATAGGATCAATTGTCGAATAATCACCTGTTTGATGATTCATTATTTGTAAAGCCCTATTGGCAATAATTTCATTTACATTTAAATTAATACTAGTGCCAGCACCACCTTGAACAGCAGGAATAATAAAGTGATCGAAATGTTTGCCCAGAGCAACTTCTTCAGCTGCTTTTTGCAGAGATTCAATGGAGGAATCTCCCATAAAATGAATAGGTAAATCAGTAGTGGGAATTCCTTTTAAAACTAATTTTTTAAAGTTTTTATAAGTTTGATAGCAGGCCCGTTTTACTTCACCAACTGCCTGGTACCATTCCTGATGGAAAGCGCTTTGATTCGGGAAGTTCTGACGAGCTCTAACCGAGTGAATTCCATATAGATATTTGTCTTCAATTTCTACTTCACCTAAAAAATCTTTTTCTTTTCTCATATTCCTTATTATGAAACAAAATTACAAATAATCCATGGGTTAAAACTCATGGCTTTTTTTAAATTAAAAAATCCCTAGCTGAATGAACAACTAGGGATTTCTATATTCAAAAATCGACTTTTATTTCTCGATTACAATTTTCTTAAACATATTAAATTCCCCTGAAGTCACATTGATTAAATACAATCCATTGTCAAGCTCTGATAAGTTAAGCTGATAAGTACCTGGCGACTGGCTATTGATTTCAGTTTCGTGAACCAAAGCACCAGCTGGATTATATATACTCACCTGATAATCGCCTGGATTGGTCATTAATTCAATATTGAATAAGCCATCTGATGGGTTTGGATAAATATTGAAAGTAAGGTTTTCTCTATCATCTATTCTTACAGGATAGGCAGTATTTACAAATGAATGTGCAATATACTCTCCAAACCAGGCTTCGAGATTTGCAACCAAAGAGCCATCCATCGTTCTCAATTTAATATGACCAGTTCCATGGTTTGATGGCCAGTTGTACATTCCATCACCACCAGTATCATAAGCAATGAATTTATAACAACCCTGCTCTAAATTCAGCGTATCATAATGAACAGTACTTGCTTCAAACTGTGTTCTGTAATATACTATGTTTCCATCTGTATCATGAACTTCGTAGCTGTTTTCGAATGGGCGAGTATTGGTTTTGAACTCAATGATAATTTGTTGAGCATATTCATCAACCACTTCAAAAGTTGAGGTATTGATATTATTATGTTCGTATTCATCCACTTCGCTTGAAATAGTTACATTGAATCTTTTATTTGATGCTCCAAAGAATTCATCTCTGTCAACTGTTGGCAGTTCTACAATTTCTTCTTGCAAGAACTCTAAGCTTCCTTCCCAAGTATAGTTGTACTCAGTCATTCCTTCAATTCCATATGTAATGTTTAGAGTAGTTAAATTCTCTGCTCCTGTATTTTTAATACGGATGATTGGATTTCCACAAATAGGATTGAAACGACCATTTTCTTTGAACTTATTAGGTGCTATGATTTCTTCGATGCTGGCATCGTTGGCAAAATTTGGTTCATCATAGCTCACAAAGAAAATTTCTGTCACATAGTTTCCATAAGGGTCTTCTTCAATATTATAATCTACATTTACTTCCGTATCAACTCCTACATTTACAAATGGAGTAATATCAAAGTTTTGTTGTTTGCCGGCCATTCCAGGACACCAACCCGCTCTATCATAGAACCATGTTCCACCTTGTGGATATAAAGCATTTTCACCACATTCTTGAATGATATCCCAACTGTATTCTTCATTTCCATTTACATGAACGGAGTGAACATTTGAACAAAACTCACCACAGTTGGCACCGCTGCCAAAACCATGACCTGTAACCGTGGTTTTAAAAGTAAACATTTTGGCTTCCGGAAGTAACTCTACAGCAGTATCGATAATTACATTATCAAAATTGCTTAAAGAAACATTCTTAGAATACAATTTCTTGGTTTCTAAAACATCTCTTGGTGGTGTTCCTTCAACAAAATAAAATTTCATGTCCAATAATTCTTGGAAATTCCCTGCACTGATATGTACATTATCTCCTTGTAATAAATGCTGAAAATCGGTTACGTCATAAACCCAAGTCCACCCATCGGCACCTAATGATAGGTTATTTCCATAAGGAGTAATAAACCTGCCAATTTCCCAAGGAATTAATATCTCAACACCTGGTTCGCTTGTGTTATATTCAATCATTTCTAATGTTAATTCAACATCTGGCTCTACCATTGAAGAATCTGTTGCTATACCATTCTCATCATATTGATAATGATTATAATAGGCTGGATAAACAAATAATTCTTCGTCAACTACAGGTGTTGCACCTGCTGATTCTTGAATATAAGTAGTTAATTGTGTTTGTCCTTGAGGGAATGAATCAATTACTAAATTAGTAGTGATGGTATAATCCGAAGAGTTACGATTAAACTTCACTTGAGGTCGTTCTTGTGAGCTGGTAAAATCCTTTACTCGTTGACCATTATAATCTACTACATCAGGAACTCCTTGCACCGTTGCAGCTTCACTATTCATCACATCAGAAGTTTGTAATCCATCTAACTCATCAAACTGATAATAAATTTTTAAGAATTCATAATCAGGATGTGAAGCATCAATATCTTTATACATCCAAGCAGCAATGGTTTCCTCCTCTAGAGACTTAGACCAAACCTGAACTTCATCTATTTTTCCATCATAATAACTCCCTCCAATATTCTTTCCAATTAAAAGGGTATCAATTGCGCCAATAGTCATGAATTTACCAGTACTAGAATGCCAGAGCTCGCCATTCAAAAAGATTTTCATTTGGCCTAGAGCGGCTTTTTTAGTGAAAGCCCAATGGTTCCATTTACCTCTATATTGCTCAGCATTATCTGCTGTTTTATCAATTCTATCATAATGTGCAGCAGTTCCAGCATCCCAATAAACACGACCATCACTCCAAGGAAGATGTATATTTAAAATTCGTGCTCCATTTGCATCTTTGGCTTCAAAAATACCATCACTTTGAGGCTGTTCTGGGCCACCAAACTGCCAAAAAGAAATGGTAACCTCTTCTTCTAAATCAGTTAGATTATCAACCGGAGCACTTACTAAATCGGGGCCATTAAAATTAAAACAATAGTCATCGTGAGAGGATAGTAGTGTACAATTCCATGCCAAAGTGGAACCCTTAACCGTAGTTGCTGTATTCCCATTTGGAGAAGCAAAATTGATATCCACTATCATATTAGAACTACCATCCCACGTGAAAAAATCAGTGAAATCAAAATTCACCCAACCCGTTTCTGTAATTTCTGAATTCTTAGCATAAACCGTCGTAAAATCAGTATCCTCAACATATTCACTGAGTTCATTATCAGAAGTCGCTTTGATTCTAATATTCACTCTTTGCATGGCATCTCCAAGGCTATTCACATTAAATTGTATGCCTGTAATTTCTCCAACAGTTAATCCAGACGCACTTAATTCATCGGCTCTAAACAGGTAAAAAGCTCTGGAATCGGATTCTGCAGCGTTAAACGGATGAGATAAATTTGAAGAGCCTGTACCTAGTTCATATTCCGATTGACTAGAACTATTAAAAACGATTTCATTTTCAAATCTGGATTGATATTTCCAAGAGACTTCATTCATATAATCAAAGGTAGCAGGAGTTAATCCGCCTTGCCCTCCAACGATATAACTAGGATGATAGCCTATTCCAGTATGTTCCATCACTTTGAGATAAGACAAATAATCCCACTCCCCACAAGCTGGATTTTGCGAATCATCACATTTCAAATTATAATGGACAAATACTTTAGAAAATTCTTTATCATCAACAGCAGAAAAATCAAAATATCCTTCTCGAGGTGCCAACCAACCAGAACCCGGTGGAAAGCCTTCATATTCGATGGTTTGTATCATGATAGTATCGCCAGGTCCTGCCATGGATTGAAATCCCAGCAAAACTGAAAAAACGAATAATAAAATAGAGTTAGTGTGTTTCATTATAGTGATTTGATTGTGACTTGAATATTAAATAGAGAATTCAAAGATAGTGGAAATATTCTTCTTTTTATTGCCCAGGAATTCAAAATTCCGGTACTTTGTAACCAATTTGAATATTTTAACTCTAAAGGATAAAACAATAAATATGAACTTTCTTGGAAACCTTATTTGGCTAATTTTTGGTGGATTGCTTGTTGCCATTCAATATTTTGTTTCATCTTTATTAATGATGATTACTATTATTGGCATTCCATTTGGCATACAAACCATGAAACTTGGAATATTGGCACTTTGGCCTTTTGGAAGCGAGGTTAGAAGTACTCCTTCATCTGGAGGCTGTTTATATACTCTTTTTAATATTATTTGGATTTTTATTGGAGGTATTTGGATTGCTCTCACTCATTTATGTTTCGGAATATTATTGGCCATTACTATCATTGGAATTCCATTTGCTCGTCAGCATTTTAAGATGGCTGGTTTGGCCCTAACGCCATTTGGAAAAGAAATCGTATAGTCTTTTCAAGAAATCTCCGATAACTTCGTTATGCTCATCTTATTTGCCAATCATTTACGAAAGTAAACACTTGACAACTAAGACTCACAAGCCTTGTTCTCGAAGATTTCTTATCCAAGCCATCGTATAATTGTAGTTTTCTTGCAAGCACAATATAGATTCTGAACCATTAGCGTCCTAATTATTATTAAAGATTCCTCGCTACGCATCGGAATGACAGGTGTTTTGGCAACTCATAAGGAAGAAGGGCTTTGCATTTTTCAATGCCAAAAGCAAAGCCCTTCTTCCTTCCTGTCAAATTCTAACACCCTGTCATCTGAGCGTAATGAAATGAAGTGAAGAATCTTTTTTAATACAGAACTTCTTTTGGACAGTATTGATTCTGAACTAATAAGAAACCTATAAATCGGTATACTTCCATTTTGAACCAGTCATCTTAATGATATCAACCGGAGCTTCAGATTTAAAATAGTTCGCAAGCCTTTTGTCACACGACAGACTCAACCTTTATTTTTCTGACTAAGTACAACAACATAAATTTTTCATCCAGAGACCAATTAACAGCAATCCTTTTCAATTTCAAACTCCGCTAGACAAATTTGTCTACAATCCTTATCAAATAAAGAAATAATTACAAATGTCGGGTGAATGTCGGGTGAAATAGCTAACTTGGTCGGGTGATTTGGGGATACATTTGTCCTCAAAAAACGATATGGAAATGATAGGACAAAAAATCAAAGAATTAAGATTATTAAAAGGCTATACTCAAGAAGATTTAGCTGAGAAAACGAAATTGAGTGTTCGTACCATTCAGAGGATTGAAAATGGTGAAGTAGATCCTAGGACTTATACATTAAATCTATTGGCAGAAGCATTAGATGTAGCTTTGGAAGAGTTCACGAGTGAAATCGTAGAAAAAGAAAAGCAGAATGCTTCACCTGTAGACCATACTCAGTGGTTGGCACTTCTACATTTGAGCGGTCTGTTTGTTATGATTTTCCCTCCTCTTATTCTATTTATCTGGAAAAAACCTGAAATTCCAGAAATGCAGAGTCACTTTAGAGATGTCATGAATTTTCAATTGAGTTTGCTCATATATTTATTAGGTTCTTTGGTTCTAGTCATGGCTGTGATTGGAGTAGTTTTATTACCACTCATAGGCTTGTTTAGTACTGCAATTATCATACTTAATACTATAAAAGTGATGAATGGGGATCCATATAAATATCCACTAACTATAAAGTTTTTAAAATAGAGAATCACTATAAAATAGATTCCAAATTCCTAAATCATGGTGCAAAGCAAATAATATCCGATATTTGCCGCAAAATCATATTTAATGAATATTCTTGTGATCAATCATTATGCTGGATCTCCAGATTTAGGAATGGAATTTAGACCATATTTCATGGCTAAAGAATGGATTGCTATGGGGCATGACGTAACTATTCTAGCATCTAACCAATCTCATATTAGAGCACATCAACCAGAAGTAAAAAAAGATTTTGAGGAAGTTATTTTAGATGGGATAAGGTATGTTTGGGTAAAGACAAGACCTTATGAAGGAAATGGAGTTAAACGTGTTTTAAATATTTTTGATTTTGTAAGAAAAATATACTCTCGCTCTAAACAAATTTCAAAACAATATCAACCCGATATAGTAATTGCCAGCTCCACTTACACTTCTGATAATTATGCCGCCAGAAGAATAGCCAAATTAGCCAAAGCCAAATATGCTTATGAGGTTCACGACTTATGGCCTTTATCCCCCATAGAACTAGGAGGAATGTCAAGAAAACATCCTTTCATTATGGCCATGCAACATGCTGAAGACTTTGCATATAGACATTCCGACATCATCATCTCCATGCTTCCCAAAACTCAAGATTATATGAAATCGAGAGGATTGGATTTAAAGAAATGGCATTACGTTCCCAATGGTTTTTCAGTTGAAAACTGGAATAAGAGACAGAAGTTAAATCCTAAAACCCGAAAGAGTATTACCGAAATTAAAACAAAATTTTCCAAAATACTGGCTTACACCGGAACTTTGGGTTTAGCAAATGCTTTGGATACTTTGTTAGATGCTTGCCATAAAATAGACTCTTCTGTAGCTGTTGTTATTGTAGGAAAAGGGCCTGAGAAAGAAGTTTTAGAGCGCAGAATTGAAAAAGAAAATCTTTCAAATTGCTTCATTCTTGACAGCGTCACTAAGAATGAGATTCCAGAGCTATTATCATTATTCGATTTCTTATTTATCGGGTTAAAATATCAACCCTTATTCCGTTTTGGAATTAGTCCTAATAAGATGATTGATTATATGATGGCTGCCAAACCTGTAATTCAGTCTATTGACGCTGGTAACAATATGGTTGAAGATGCCCAATGTGGCATTAGTATTCAACCAGAAGATTCAGCTGCTATAGTGAAGGCAGTAGCCCATCTTATTCAGCTCCCAGAAACAGACTTATTAAAATTGGGAAAGAATGGTAGACGCTTTGCAGAACAGCATCACGATTATCGTTTCCTCGCAAAGAAGTTTATAGATATTATTTCTGAATAATTGCTTACCTTTCTTTTGTTCTCATGAGAACAAAGAAAATAAAACTATTAAAGAAAGTAAAAAACATTACCCCAGCTTGTCGCTCCAACATACTCTCTACCAAAATATTGAATGCCACGGTTACAGCTAAACCCATATAAAGAAGATTCCGTTCCTTAAACCCTATTACAAAAGGGAATATAACATTGGCTAGCAATACCAACAAACCAAAAATGCCAAGAGCAATAGCTGTTTGCAAATACTGAGAATGCGAATTATAAGTCATTTCACCATCTTTCAGAAAACCCTCTTTCTTTAATTCCTCATTATATACTGTTTCTACATCTCCCGTTCCAACACCTAATAAGGGTTGTTTTATGATTGTTTTAAAGGCTATTTTCCATAGGCTTAATCTAGCAGCAGTTGATTCTTTGGTATTATCAACCTCCCCCCTTTGTTCTATAGTTTGAGTAGCAGAATCAAAACGATCAGAGCTTTTAGGGATAATAACAATAGCTACTAAATATATGAGGACAAAACTGAGAAATATACTTATGCCTTTTTTAATGTTCTTCCGAAATACCACAACATCAAACACCGCTAATATTGCTAAAAACCCAGCTGTTAAAATAGCAGCTTTCGATTGAACGAGAAACAAAATAATAAGAAACCAAGGAAGCAAAGCCAATTGCAATATTCTACTCTTCTGCCCCATGGAGTCTTTATCTCTAATCCATTGATTTAGTATGATTAGAACCCCCATATTAACATATAAACCATAATAAGAAGGATGCTGAAAAAACACGAATTTGGTATAATAAAACACACTGGGATCAGAATGACTTTGGTAGCTTAATATTGCATTTACAAAACAAAATAGTGTACTACCAAACAAGATAAAAACATAGGAATTTAGAATCTTTCGAAGGTCTTTTCCTTTAAATAAATCGTTTGGAAATATTCCATAGGTCAAAGGGAAAAGCAAAAATGAAGATTTCAACATTACATCGAGCCAACCGTCATTTTTATTTGTGGTATAAGCCATCCCCAGCAGATAACTAAAAAACAAGGAGCTAAACAACAAAACATGCCATTTATTCTTATTCAAATTCACCAAACTTTGCTTAGCACCATTATAGGACAAAATGGTAAGAAAGCTAAGAATAGCCACTGATGGCAATAGGTGCCAAAAAGGAGAGATACTAAGTAATAAGAAACCTAATATCAAGAAGATGATGAGGTTTTTATAAATAGTTATTCTTTGTAAATCTTTCATTAATTCATTTGTTATTTCAAAGTCCTTTTCAAAATATTAATATCAATCCATGCTTTTAAAAACCCCAAGCCATAGCTTATATGGATTATAGGAAATAGGAAGATTAAAACGGTAGTCAATCGTGCTTTATCTTTAGCAATACCAATTCCAAAAGACTCCCAAATATCAGCAAATAGATATACCATTCCAGCAAATAGGAATAATAAAAGCATCAATGGGTTGATAGAAGAAGCTGTTCCTGTAATTAAAAAGAATAACAATCCAATGGATGGAGAAAGCTGTCTAAGACTTGCGGAAACGCCAAGCTTTGCATTCACATAAGGCTTAAAATAAGCTTGATTTTGAAAGAAATGAATAATCTGAGTCAAAGTAGTAGGACAATTATATTCTATTTCTAATGAAGGAATCAAATACATCTTCGCACCTTTTGCTGCTATTCTCCCATTTAACTCATCTTCAGCTAGGTTTTGAAGTTTCTCATCAAATAAACCCCAATTATCAAAAACAGATTTTCTATAAACACCTGTAGGCAAGGCAGAATATTCTCTGTTTTTTTCAGCAATTAAACGATACTGCGTATTTCCAACCACAAAAAAACTCATTAATGAAGCGGCAATCGATTCCGATATCAAATTGGTATTTGTTGCCTTAGGAACGAGAACCCCACCCAATTTATCAGCAGCTAATTCATCAGTGTAAGTTAACATATCAACTAAATATTTTGCTGGATAGAGAGCTTGCTCTTCTAGTATAAAAATTAAATCCCCTGAGGATTCTTTTATAGCTTGATTATAATCAGAAACAATCTTATTCTCCAAACTCTTTAGCTCTTTTATTGCCTGAAACCTGTTTTTCAACTTGGAAACAATCTCTGATTTATCATTGCTTCCAGAAGGAAAGAATAATAGGAGCTCCTCCTCTATTGTTGGTCTCTCCAAATCCATTAAATATTGGATAAAATCGTGTGATTCTTCCAAAGAAGATTTTAAAGAAATAATGAGACTTATTTTTTTTATCATGTTTCTATTTTATGATTTCCACAAAATCGTTCATTAACTTAGGAAAGATTCCTCTTTCTTCAATTTGCTTTCTATTAAACCTGATAATAGACATCCTATTATTACGCAATTTATTAATCAGCTTTAAATCAATATCTTTTTCTATTAAAATCCCATTTTCCGCATTCTTCACCCATTCCCTATTGGCAGGAATATCAGACAAAATAGGAATACAACCATAAGCTAAAGCCTCTAACAAACTCACACTAGTGGAATCGGATGAGGGCAAAGAGAAATAAAAACTACTTTTAGAATAAACCTTCGCTTGCTCTTCCGCACTTAAAAACCCTACAAATTCAACTCGCTCCGTCAAACCCAGTTCTACAACCTGCCATACTAAATTTTCCTTATCAACTCCTTCATTAGATACTACCAACCTCGCTTCCAAATCCTCCTCTGCAATGGATTGAAAAGCTCGAATCACTTCTCCAATATTATAGTTCTCGGAAAGCGCTCTATTTGAAAAATACAGACTGGCTTCCTTTTCATATTCATTGAAATCTGGCATCTCGTCCAAACCAAATGTAAAGGTAATTACAGGTTTATTTTTAATCTGCTGAATCACCTTACTCATATGATTAGAATCCGAAGTTATATAATCTGCTTTAGAAAGCACAAACTTCATTATCCTAAAAAACACCTTATTCCGAAAAGGAAAAACTAAAACATCGGTTCCCCAGGCTGATGCTACAAATTTAAACTTTGAATAGCCAAACTGCTTTACCAAGGCAATTAAAAAACCATGACTACTGATATAATGGGCATTTACTATTTCAGGTTGAATTCTCTTTATAATACTATTTAATTTGAATATCTTTTTAAAATAACCAAGTGTATTTCCTTCTGCTTGCACTTCAACCCCAAGAGCTTCTCTTTTTTCCGCAGGTATAACTTTCTTCAAAGACTCAGAAACCTGAGAAGAAGACACCACAAAAACATCATAATGCAAAATGAGTTCTTTAACCCATTTCAATGTATGAGGACTATTACCATCTCCAAAAAGAAGATATCTTTGCTGTTTTCCCATTTGATTAATCATTTGCCCAAGCTTCATAAAAAGGTTTCAGTTCGGCGTGCTGCTCCAGTATTCTTTGATCCATTTTTTTGGTACTCCCAATCACGGTAGCTGGATTTCCAGCTATTATTGAAAAGTCTGGAAACTCTCCTTGCACATAACTATATGCGCTCACCAAGCTTCCTTTTCCAATCCTTGTTTTTGGCATAATCACAGAATGTGGTCCAACAAAAGTATATTTTCCAATAAACACACTACCCTTTATATAGCCCACCAAATTTGCAAAATCTTTATATTTTTCTCCATAGAGTCTAATAGAATTATGGGAAGAATGAGTCGTTATACTACAATAATTCGTAATTTGAACACCTTCTTCAATTTCAATTCCATTACTGGCTTCTACAAAATTAAAATGACCAATAAATACCTCCTTATCAATCTTCAGCCTCTCTTTATAATCTAAAAAGGTAGAACTGCTAATTCTTATATTTTCCTTTTTTTCCTTTTGGAAATTACGCTTATAATACACCATAATAGGCCGAGCCTGCGAAGCAAAAAAACGCAGATAAACTCTCTTAATAGCACTAAAAACATTTCTCATGGCTATATATTATCTAGTTTTGTGTCACATTTCTTAATCAATGAATAAACCCAAAGAATAAAAAAGCTCAAAACAATTATTTGTAATACCGTTAATAGCTTGAAGGTTCCAGTAACACTCCAATCGTAGCTTCCCCCAATAACAATAGCACATACTAATAACAAATTGGATAAACTTCCAAAAAGGAAAGAAGCATTTAACTTATCAAAAACCACTGGAACCATAGCTAATGGACCAGTGATAAACTTCATCCAAATCCAAGGAGCTAATATGGCGGCATAAGTTCCTGCGGTAATAAAATTCTTACCCAGATATAATTCAAATATCTCAGGTCCAAAAAGCATAATAATTACAAAAATAGGTAATCCAATTAAAAATAATAGCAGAATTATTTTTTGAAAGAAAACCATCATGCTTTCATCATTTGATTTCATAATAGATATTTTCCTGAAGAAAATCTGACCAACTACTCCTCCAATGAGTATAGACGGGGCCAATAATATTTTATAAGTTCTACCATAATATCCCGTTATATCATCACCAAAATAGTGGCTAATTAAGAATACCAAAACACTTAGAAAAAACATATCCATAAAAGCATGAAGCGAATTGGTAGTAGGAAACTTCTTATATTTTTTAGCCAAAGATTTCATTTCCGACTTCTTCACTTCTTTTACTAAAGCTTTATCCTTTTTAAAAAAAGGGATGAGCACTGCTATTGTGGAAATCAATTGCCCACTCAAATATGCAATAATTAACCCAGCATTCCCTAACTTCATATAACCGAATAATACATTCAAACCTGATGTAGTCCCACTCTCCGAAACCTTTGAAGCTGCCATATAATTATGATAAGCATTCCTATTGGCCCACTGATTGAAGCTATTAAAAACCCCCACAGCCAATACTGATATAGGAACATACCAAAGGAAGCGACCTAACTCATCACTCTTTTGAACTTTACAAACCCAATCATTGAGCAACCAAGTGACAAAAAAAGAAACAATAGCAATAATTACTGTAATGAAGAGAGCTAAAAATAGAACATTTATACTTTTCTCCTTTTCCTTAGGAAGCATTATTGCAAACTCATATCTACCAGTTGCTATAATCGAAAACATAACCGCCACCGAAGTAAATAAAGTAATAATACCGAGCTCCGCTGCTGTATATAATCGAGTGATGAAATATTCAGCAATAAAAGGCAGCACTTGTGCCAATAGGCTTCCTGTTAATAGCGTTGCTACTTGCTTGGCGAATTCCGATTGCTTGATTTCTTTAAACATAAGTCCTACTCTTTGAAGAAACTACTACAAAACCAAACTCCAATGCAAAAAGCGAAAAATACTTATGCTTGAACATAGAGAAGCATATCCTTCTCTCAATCAAGATACATATCCCAAACAATGCTTGAAGAAAAAAAACAAAACGATTTAATTTATTGCTCATGAGTACAGCTATATCTTGAATGCCAAAAATAGGAAAATTATCCATTGTCTCCCGACAATCATACACTCAGAAAACACAAGCTCCATTGCGATTTATTTTGTGAAAAAAAGGCATGAAAAAACATATTTCTTGAGCTTTGATTTTCAGCTTAAAAGAAAAATACAAGTCATTTGTTTAAAACTCCAAGACAAAACATTTGAATTATTGAATAACTTTGACCCAAAATTTGCGAATGAAACTTTGTGTAGCCGAAAAACCGAGTGTGGCCAAAGAAATAGCCAAAATAGTGGGTGCTAAAACCCGCCACGATGGATATTTTGAAGGTAATGGTTATTGGGTAAGTTGGACTTTTGGGCATTTATGCACCTTAAAAACTCCCGATGACTACGACCCACGGCTAAAATGGTGGAAGCTTCATAATTTACCTATCATTCCTCAAAAGTTCAGCATTAAACTCATTGATAATCCTGGAAGTCAGAAGCAATTTCATATTTTAGAATCTCTTATTCAAAACGAGAAATGCACTGAAATCATTAACTGTGGTGATGCCGCCCAAGAAGGAGAATTGATCCAACGCTGGGTATATCATAAAGCTGGAAATAAAAATCCTGTGAAGCGATTATGGATTTCTTCATTAACGGAGGAGGCCATTAGAGAAGGATTTCAACATCTACAAGAAGAAGACAAGTATCAACATTTATACGAAGCTGGGAGCGCACGAGCTATTGGAGATTGGTTACTAGGCATCAATGCCAGTAGGCTTTATACCTTAAAGTATGGTACTGGCAAAAATGTATTGAGTATTGGAAGAGTTCAAACACCTACCCTCGCGATGATCGTTCAGCGTCATCTCGAAATTGTCAATTTCATTCCCAAAGATTTCTGGGAAGTAAAAACAAAATACCGTGAGGTCATGTTCTCTTATGAAAAGGGAAGGTTTTTTGCTCCAGAAAAAGCCGAGGAGATGATGGAAAAAATCAAAGAGGATTTATTCACCATTGTCAGTTTCGAAAAAAAGAAAGGCAAAGAATTTGCTCCCAGACTTTTTGATTTAACTAGCTTACAGGTAGAAGGAAATAAGAGATTTAACCTCACTGCGGACGAAACACTAAAAACAGTGCAGCAATTATATGAGAAAAAATTGGTGAGTTATCCTCGTGTGGACACCACCTATCTTCCAGATGATCAGTATCCTAAAATTGCTGGTATTCTGAAAGGACTCAACGATTATTCTTCTTTAACACAAAGTGTTTTAGAGAAAAAGATACCAAAGACCAAAAGAGTATTTGACAATTCAAAAGTTACCGATCACCATGCTATTATTCCAACAGGAATAAGAGCTAATAATATGACTGGAGTGGAGCGTGATGTATACGATGCCATTACCCGCCGATTTATCGCCAATTTCTATCCTGATTGTATTATTTCAAATACCAAAGTTGTTGGAGAAACTGCTGGCTATCCTTTTAAAGCTACAGGAAAAGAAATACTCACTCCTGGATGGAGAATCGTTTTTGGTAAAGAAGAAAATGAGGATGACAAAGGACAGCTAATGCCAACTTTTGAAAAAGGAGAGCAAGGTCCTCATGAACCAGCCATGGAAAAAAAGCAAACGCAACCACCCAAATATTTTACAGAGGCCACCTTGTTAAGAGCCATGGAAACCGCAGGTAAACAAGTAGACGATGAGAAGCTCAGGGAGGTCATGAAATCCAATGGAATTGGTCGTCCTTCTACACGAGCCAACATCATAGAAACCTTGTTTCGCAGACGATACATGACCCGAAAACGAAAGGCCTTACACCCTACCGAGACAGGAATTGAGCTCATTGGCTCTATACAAAACGAACTGCTTAAATCCGCTGAATTAACTGGCCAATGGGAATTGAAGCTCAGCCAGATTGAAAGAGGGAAATATGATGTAAAGCTCTTCTTGAGTGAGATGAAAGAAATGGTGAGTCAAATAGTAGATGAGGTGAAAAAAGAATCCGCCAAGAAAATCACTTATCAGGAGGAAGAGGAAACTAAAAAGACTAAAAAAGCCAACCCTCCTCCTAAAACTAAAAAGGCTAAACCTATAAATAAGCCCGAAGACATAAGCAAACTAGTTTGTCCAAAATGTAATTCTGGAAAGATCCTCAAAGGGAAAGCTGCCTTTGGATGCAGCAATTGGAAAACTGGATGTGACTTCAAAATCACCTTTGAAGAACTTAAAAGTAAATATAAAAGTGAGTATATAAGCTCTTCAGTTCTTAAGAAATGGAAAGCTTAAGTATTCCATAACAAAAGACTTTCACAATTCATGTTCGGTAAATCAAGTATTATTCTATATTTGAATTTGAAAAAACTAAAAACAAATATTACAATCAAAATGAAACGCTTTTTAACAATCATGCTATTATTAGCACTGGTTATTCCTGCCAGTTATGCACAAAAAGGACTTAATGTAGGTGGTAACTTTATGTACCTTTCTTCTTTCATGGTGAATCAAAATACTTGGGGTAATGGTCACGAATATGACTTTGCTGCAACTTCAAACACCTCTTTTGGTTTAGACCTTGGATATAATTTCAATGACAACATTGGCATATATTCTGGATATTGGATGATGAATCTAGGTCAGAACTATACCGATGAGTATAAAGACTTTGAAGAAACTACTTCATCATCTTTTGAAAGAAATCTACTATTCAAGTATAATGTGATTCCAGTCATGTTAAAATTCACTGGTACTGAAACTAGAGTTAATTTCATGGGTGGGTTTGGGATTTTATTTGCTATGATGAAAGACGCAGAGCAAACTTGGACGAAAAACGGAAGTCCATATACTCAATACCATGAAGAGGATGAATTCGAAATTACAGCCAAAGATGTAACCGATCGTTATGAGAAAAACGACATCATTTTAAACTTAGAGCTTGGTGCTAGAATTGTCATTATTGAGAATTTATATGTTGATGCGACTTTAAACTTTGGTTATGGTCTTAAAGACATTAATGCAGCAGATTGGCAAATACCAAATAACGATGGTGTTTATTCTGCTTCTCACAATGCCTATGCTGGTTTTAAGGTGGGTGTAGCTTATGTTCTTTTCGGAGACTAACACTCCCTGTTTATAAATACAAATGCCGTTTCTTGTTATAGAAATGGCATTTTTTGTGTCATTAGATTTTGATATCTTTGAACTCAAATCTATACCCATGAAGCCTATAATTTACATTCTTTTTATTTCCACCATGCTGAGCACATCAATTTTTGCATCAGATACTCCAGAAAAAGCCCTTGCTCAACTTCAAATCAGCCAACTTTCCTATTCAAAGCTCTCACCAAATCCCACTAAAAATGATTCTTCCATAAAAGCTGAGGATAGTTATTCATATTATGAAGAGGAATATTTCAGCGCAAAAAAAAGGAGAAACGGAGGCCTCTTTTTAACAGCATTTGGTTTAAGTGGATTTATTGCAGGTAGTTTAGTAGCTATGGAGAATAAAAACGACAAGGAAAAAGAGAGTTTAGGTGGAGTGGGAACAGGTATTTTTATTACCGCAACGGTGATGACAGGAATAGGAATCCCTTTATGGATTTCGGGCTCCTCAAAAATGAAAAAGAATAGAGCTGTTCTTGAAAAAATGGAAGAAAAGTCCATAAGCCTCCAACTATCTTCCTCAAAAAATGGGATTGGCATCAGCTTAAGATTTTAAGCAGCATATATTTACAAAGACCTCCTCAAAATCTTGGCTTATCTAAAATCTTTCTAAATTCAATTAACCTTATAAGAAGCTTAGAATTATTTCTATTTTTGATTTGTATTCTAAACGCCAATTATGAAGTCTATCTATTTTATCATTATCTTTCTACTATCCAGTTTATTTTCCTTTAGTCAAGATAAATACAAAGACATTATTTATCCTGTATCAGGAGGAGATTCTATTACTGAATGTCAAATTCTCAAAATAAAAAACTGGAATACCATCATCTATGAAAAAGATGACTTTCAAGATACTGTTCTAGCCATTGCTGCTATAAAAAATGGTCGATTTATCGATTTCCGAACTCGTGAAGAGATAAAAGCCAATGCCTACCCACTTATATTTTCTTCCACAAATGAAAAAGAGAGAATAAAAGGAGAAGCGTTTTTTCAAGCTGAATATCAGAAAGCATTAAAACAAAAAAAGGGTGGTGCAAAGTTTAGTCTTTTAGGGGGAGCTATTGGTGCAATAACTTATGGGGTTATGTATAGAAACAATAAAAACAATGAGTCTACCAGATACTTCATTCCTGCTTTATTTATTGGTGGTGGCGTCCTCTTTAATCTAGGCACTCCTCTCTGGATTTCGGGTAGTATCAAAGCCAAAAAAAGTGAAGATGCCATGCTAAAACACAAGCAAAAAGACATCAGCCTGAATATGGGGATGACCAACAGCGGGATAGGCCTTATCATTAAATTCTAATCTCAAAACATATAATCATGCGACACCTTATCAGCATTCTCTTTTTTCTATTAACAATATCTTCCTATTCTCAAGAAAGCAATACCGACACCATCTTTCTAAATGACGGAACCATTATCCATGCAAAAGTCCTCAAGCAGAAACTAGGGAAGTCTATCACCTATAAAAGTGAAAACGGCTCTATAACAGTTATCAGCTGGAAAGATATTCAGAAGTATTATATAGATAACAAATTGACAATTACTAAAGACACTGATCCTAAAACCATTAAAAAGAAATCCTATTTGGACAAAGGATATAATGAATATGCCGCTTTTGGCCTGGGAATAGGAAATGCCTATGGCGGCTTAGGGGCACATCTTCAAATTAGAGGAGGAAAAACACTAGGCTTTGGTGGTCATTTTGGGGCAGGCTATCTCCCAGGTATCAATGGAGGGAATAATAGCTTTGGATGGAATATTGGAGCGAAATTCTATTATTTCAAATATCTATTCATAGATCTTACCTATGGGGTAGTTGGGTTTTCTGACTGGGGGCACACAGTTCTTGGTCCTTCCGTATTAATTGGAGGAGATTTTATTTTTTCAGAACACATTGGGCTCAACGTTGCTGTTGGAGCCTCTAAATACAATAAATATCAAGGAGCTACTCTAGATCTAGGCCTCTTAATTAAACTATCATCTCCAAAGAAAAAATCTGAAACTCCAAAAGAAATTTAACAATGAAGATTGATTTAAATACTATTTGTTTAATGTTTGGAATTCTATTTTCAACTGCAATTTACGCTCAAGATAACAATAAAGATTTGGTCTATTTGAATAGTGGAGAGATTGTTTCTGGTACTTTGGTGGAAATCGCATACCCTCGTCATGTTAGACTAATGGTAGAGGATCAATATCTTGAACTTTTTTTATTTAAAGACATAGATAAAATCATTCAAAACCAAATGTATGACGATCCATTTGATGTGCTTTATATGGTTTCTGGTGAACGTACTATAGGTGTTATACTTCAAATAAAACCCAATGATTTCATCACTTTTATACCAGATCATTTAGGAGATACGGTTTATATTTCCCATGAAAAAGTAAAACGTGTTTTTCACAAAAAAGAAAATATAGAAAGGAAACTAAACGCCTCATATAAGGGAGACCGCCATTATTTTAGCATTAGCCCTGGTTTAGGATTAACTCATGGTGGCCTTGGTATTCGATTACAATATAGGATTGGAGGAGATTTCGGTGTGGGAATTCATGTAGGAGGAGGAATTACAGCAAACATCCTTTTTGGTGCAGACCCTTTTTATAATATGGGGCTAAAATTCTTTTTCCTAAATCACTTCTTTATAGATGGAAGTTATGGAGTTACAGGTACCTATTACAAGAAAGTGCCACCTTACTTAAATAGTGATGAAGTAGCGGTTAATACCACAGGATATGCACTACAATTAGGTACAGACTACTTTTTCAATAAATATTTTGGAGTAAATGTGGGCTTTGGTCTGGTCATCCCTTCGAAAGAGCAAGTAATAGCGTCTAAATATATTTTTGATACAGGAGCCATTATTAAATTCCCAATTAGAAAGCATAGAAATCAATCAAAAAAGAAATGAAAAAACTTTTAGCTCTCAGCATCTTTATGATTCTCACACTCACTGGGTTCTCACAAAAGAGCTATCCTGATCTTATATATTTAAAGAATGGTAATATTATTAAAGCGAAGATAACTGACCAAAAACCAGGAGCTTCGATAAGCTATAAAAGCGAAAATGAAATCACTACCACCATTCAATGGTATGAAATTGAAAAGTATTATATTGATAACAAAATGACTTTAGTTAAGACTAAAGATTCTAAAATCACTTCTAAAGACTTGTCAAAAGACTCTATTGTTAATCATGAAGAACTACAAAAGCTCAAAAAACAAGACTATATATATTTTAGGAATATTGATATCTTAAGGGGAGAAATCATTGAAGACCATCCTCATGATTATCTAATACTGAAGAATCATAGCTTTAATCACTTAAGGATTCCTTATGATTACATCAGAAGAATTAGGTATTCTCCTAATAAGGGAATCAAATCTAAAAGATTCAAAAAGAAAGAGACAATATATGAGGGTTATTCTAAATCTACGGGTTATGACTTCCTTATTTTAAAAAATGGAGACACCATTAGTGGAATTGTCTTTCAATTGAACTACCCCAATAATACCCGAATACTTAGGGATAGGAAATACCGAGAAACCTATTCTCTTTCAGAAACTTCTTTTATAAAGATTAATCAAAACCCTAAAAAATATAAAGCAACCATATACTTTGGAAATAATGAAAAGCTATCGGGAGATATTTTAGAAATTTGGCCTGATTCAATAAGCAAACTAAAACCCCTTGTAGTAATTGATACATTGAGTTTTGAAAGTGAGAATGTAAAAACAATAAAATTCACAAAATCTCGACAAACCATGCAACAAAGGTTATATTTCAATGGGGATTATCATTATTTGAGCATTGCAGGAGGATTTGGAAATAGTTACGGTTATTTAGGCCTTAGGGTTCAATACAGAGTGGGTAGTGTGTTCGGGATTGCACCACATGCTGGAATCGGAGTATATCCAGATCCAATGTTTCAAGATTTAGGTCCTTGGTATAACGTAGGTATTAAAGTGGTTGGTTTTAACTGGCTATACTTTGATTTGAGCTATGGTGTAGTGAATAGATCTTATAATGGAAGTTCAGAAAACAGACATGATAATCCAATAGACCAAACAGCTACCTCCTTTCTTGTTGGAGCCGATTTTTTCTTCACTGAGCATATTGGAATGAATTTAGCTTTTGGGAAAGTGATACATTCATCAAAAGCTAGCCTAATGGATAAAATAGTATATGATACTGGATTTATCTTGAAGATTCCAATATGGAAAAGGAACACACCTTCCCAGCACAATGCTTTGCCTTTTTAGTTTTAGTAGCATAGGAGGAGTATTATACCGATTATATATTGAAATTATAATGCTAATTTCATTAAACATTAGTTTTATTTCTAAACTTTCAAAATTATAATTCCCCAGCAGTGATTGAACAATTTGAATCCGTAATTCTCGTTACAAAAAAATGAATTTATATGGAATATATATGTAGACCTATTCTAGCTAAGAGAGCCTTTATATTTGTGAAAAATCAATAAGAAATTCGGTGTTATTATCTAAACAATTATAGTGCTTATCTGCTAATTCTAAATAAGCAATCAAAAGCACTGAATTATAGCCTATTTTATTTGGAATGAACTGTGATATTTTCATAAGTCAAAAATTAGAGACCAAGCATCAACTCTACAATACAGCTTTTTTTCCATCGGGACAAGGCATATTCTATAGCCTTCAAATCTGCATGTTTATTCAATAATCTCTTTTCGTAAGTTCCCATAAGGGTTTCCCTGAAAAAGATAAGCATTGTACGTAAATTAGTTCTGGGTAGGGGTTTCGGACGGTTTTTTCTTCGTAAACTTGGCATGAAATTGAAATTAAAACCTTATAAAAAACAATTGATATGGCTAATGTAATGGAACAAAAAGTTCAAGATTTTATGGCAAAAGTTATTGCTTCTAACCCAGGTGAAGTTGAATTCCACCAGGCAGTTCATGAAGTAGTAGAATCTTTAATTCCTTTCGTAGAAGAGAATCCTCAGTATAAAGATGCTAAGATTCTTGAAAGAATGGTTGAGCCAGAAAGAGTAATTCTTTTCCGTGTGCCTTGGTTAAATGACAAAGGTGGTGTTGAAATCAACAAAGGATATAGAATTGAGATGAATTCCGCTATCGGACCTTACAAAGGTGGTCTTCGTTTCCATCCAACTGTAAATCTTGGTATCTTAAAATTCTTAGCTTTTGAGCAAGTACTTAAAAATAGTTTAACTACTCTTCCAATGGGTGGTGGTAAAGGTGGATCTGATTTTGATCCTAAAGGAAAATCTGATAATGAAGTGATGCGTTTCGCTCAAAGCTTCATGACAGAATTACAACGTCATATTGGTCCTAACACTGATGTACCTGCTGGTGATATCGGAGTTGGTGGTCGTGAGATTGGATATATGTATGGCCAATATAAGAGAATTCGTAACGAATTTACTGGTGTTTTAACTGGTAAAGGCCTAGGTTGGGGTGGTTCTTTAATCCGTCCTGAAGCTACTGGTTACGGTGCTGTTTATTTTGCAAGAGAAATGCTCGCCACAAGAAAAGAAACTTTCACTGGTAAAGTAGTTTGTATTTCTGGTTCTGGTAACGTTGCTCAATATGCTACTGAAAAAGTTACTGAATTAGGTGGAAAAGTAGTTACACTTTCTGATTCTGCAGGTTTCATTTATGATCCAGCTGGTATCGATGCTGAGAAATTAGCTTTCGTTATGGAATTGAAGAATGTGAAGCGTGGCCGTATCAAAGAGTATGCTGAAAAATTCGGTTGTGAATATCACGAAGGACAACGTCCTTGGATTATCAAGTGTGATGTAGCTCTTCCTTGTGCTACTCAAAATGAAATTAATGGTGAAGAAGCTCAAACTTTAGTTGATAATGGTTGTTACTGTATCTCTGAAGGAGCAAATATGCCTTCTACACCAGATGCTATCACCGTTTATATTGACTCTAAGATTCTTTACGGTCCTGGTAAAGCTGCTAATGCAGGTGGTGTTGCTGTTTCTGGTTTAGAAATGACACAAAACTCTCAGCGTTTAGCTTGGACAAGAGAAGAAGTTGATGCAAAATTAGACTCTATTATGATTGACATTCACGAGAACTGCGTTAAGTGGGGAACTGAAGGTGAATTCATCAATTATGTAAATGGTGCAAACATTGCTGGTTTCGTTAAAGTTGCCGATGCTATGTTAGCTCAAGGAGTTGTATAATTCAGGTTATTTAGTTGTTAAACTGATTATAGATTACAAATCCCTACCAATTTTGGTGGGGATTTTTTTTGTCTCAGCTTTTTTGAGGAGGGTATTTTAGAGAACCTATCTAACATAAAAAAACTAGTTCGTACCAATACACTTTTGTCTAAGTATATTTGAGAAAACCAGTTTAAGAAGTTTAATAAGAAGTATATTAGTCTTAAAAAACATACTGCTTCACATCAGCAGCCTCAATCTTCTCGTCAGACAATATCACGAGCCTTTCTACCACATTACGCAACTCTCTGATATTACCAGACCAATCGAGCTCTTTGAGCGCCTTAATAGCCTCCTCAGAAATTTCTGGAGCTTTCTTTCCTTGGGACTCACTACTCTGCTGTAAAAAGTGCGCTACCAGATGAGGAATATCTTCTTTCCTATCTTTTAAAGAAGCAACTTCTAATAAGATTACACTCAATCTATGGTATAAATCCTCACGGAAATTTCCTTTTGCTATTTCCTCTTTCAGGTTTTTATTGGTGGCCGCAATAATTCTAACATCCACAGAAATCTCTTTCTCCCCTCCTACTCTAGTAATCTTATTTTCTTGCAGTGCCCGCAAAACTTTAGCTTGTGCTGACAAACTCATATCACCAATCTCATCGAGGAATAATGTTCCGCCATGGGCCAATTCAAAATCACCTTTACGCTGCTTAATTGCAGACGTAAAACTCCCTTTTTCGTGTCCAAATAACTGACTCTCGATCAACTCAGATGGTATGGCTGCACAATTGACTTCAATAAATGGCTTTTTGGTTCTATCACTACCTTCAAATAAGGCTCGTGCTACCAATTCTTTTCCCGTTCCATTTTCTCCGGTAATTAGAACACGAGCATTGGTTGGTGCCACTTTATCTATCATTTCTTTTAAATGCAGCATGGGTTTAGACTCCCCAATCATGGTATATTTTTTAGCTACTTTTCTTCTTAGCGTTTTGGTTTCAGCGACTAAGGTTTTCTTGTCCATGGCATTTCTAATGGTCACCAAAAGGCGGTTTAAATCCAAAGGCTTAGCAATATAATCGAATGCTCCCATTTTAATAGCCTCCACCGCAATATCGATATTTCCATGACCAGAAATCATAATAATTGGACTATCAGTAATCTTCATGGCTTTTTCCAATACTTCCATGCCATCCATTTCGGGCATTTTAATATCGCAGAGTACCACATCGAAAGCGGTCTGTTCCATCAAACTCAAACCTTCGCTCCCATCTACAGCCAAAAGCACTTGGTGCTTTTCATACTCTAGAATTTCCTTGATGGTGTTTCTGATGCTTCTCTCGTCGTCTATTACTAATATCTTTGCCATAAATTCTCTATATTTAAGCTTATATAAATGCAAGCTACAGCGTTGCTTTATAAATTCAAAATCCTCATTTACTTCAGTAAACTGCGGTTTTAAATTTACTTGCGCCTTGAATCTTACTATTTATATAAACTTTTAATTCTTAATGTTTTAGGAATGAATAATGAAATTCAAATTGAGCTTCATTACATTACCTTTTGTTGTTTCATTATCTAATATAATATAGAATACTGAAATCTTTACTTTTTTTGCTATTTGATTTTTACAATTTCTCTAAACTTTGGATTATTATATTTTGTTTTTAATGAGTGAATGTTTTAATGGTGTAATGATTGAATAGTTTGACCAATTCTAACATTCTATCATTAACTCCTTTATTCATTCTATCATTGATTCATTCCATTCAAAAAGCGTTCCACAATCTCAATGGCATTCTGAAAACGCTGTTCGCCCTGTCCATTAATCATATGATATTTAATTCCTCTTTCATCAAATGATTTCTGATATAGTTTCATTAATCGCTCTCTATCATTCGGGTTTTCTCTTTGTGGATCGTAGGTCCATTCTAGATCGATATCTGGAACCAAGTATAAATCGTAAGTTCTGGATCTCACTTCTTGCAATACCCAATCACTCGTCCTGCCAAATTTCTCTTCACTCCAAATATGCATGACCGTAAGATCGGTATCAATAAATAAAAGAGAATCTCTTTCTAAATTGGCATCCTCTAATTGTATCTGCCCCTTAGCAATTTCAAGCAAATCATTTTCGTTATATGGTCGGTCTAGCTTTTCGAGATATTCACGAGCATATTCAGAAACATATTGGGCTTTAAAGTATTCAGCTAATGCCTGAACCAGCGTTGATTTCCCTGTACTTTCAGGCCCAGTAATAAGGATTTTCTTTACCATATTATCTTTTTGCTACAGCTTGTTGAATACTCTTTTTCCATGTGAAATAAGCCATAATAGCCAAAACTAAGAATACCGTATATTGAATGGCCGTAAACCCATATCCTTTTACCAAATACAAAGGAATAGAAACCACATCCCCAACAATCCAAAGCGTCCAGTTTTCAATTTTCTTATTGGCCATGAGCCACATTCCTGCAAAGAAAATACCAGTGGTAAATGTATCTAAATAGGGAGTGGCCAATCTAAATTCCTCAACATTTCCAGAGCCTAATTTATCAATAGCAAAATCTATACTTTCAAAAAAGCCCAAGTGATTTGGCATCACATTATAATAGCGATAAACCACAATCACAAAAACACTTGTGAAAGCGAAGATTCCGAAAGCTTTAAACTTATCCATAGTATTGGTTCGGGATATGGGAATATGATTTTCATCGCCATCCACTCTACTCCACATATACCAACCATAAATACTCATGATGGTATAATAAATATTAATGATTAAATCGCCATAAAGCGTCCATTGGGAAAGCAAGTAAACATAAATAACCGTACTGATGATTCCTGTAGGGAATACCAAAATACTTTCCTTACGCGCATAGAAAACACTAGCAATTCCAAATATAGCTGCTAGAACTTCGAGAAGAATATGAAATATACTAGCCGTTTGATAAGGCTCCAATAAGAATTCGAACAAACTAGACATTTGCACCTGGATGTATTTGCAAATCAGCGTTGATGACTTTCATCACAAAAATGGAATAGGGTAATTCCATGGCTGCTTTCATTTCTTTGGTCACAATAGCCATTACATCATCATACTCACCAAATATTTGGGTACTCATACCATTGGTTTCCACATTGATTTCACTGTAGGTATTTAGTCTGTCAATAAATGATTGAATAGGCGGAATAAACTCTTCCTTTAAAGGATAATAACTTATTTCTATAGATGTTCTCATTCTGCAAAAGTAAAACAAAGGACTTAGAAATCCTTTATTAAAAGTCAATAGCGTCCTAATAATTACAATAGACTCCTCGCTACGCATCGGAGTGACAAGTGTTTTGGTAAGGAAACTGGAAGAATGGGTTTGATTTTGCCATTGAAAAAATAAAGCCCATTCTTCCATGGAGTCATATTCTAATACATTGTCTTTCTGAACGAAATGCAATGAAGTAAAGAATCTTTTTATAATATGAAACGTATTTTGGACAGTATTGATTAATAGTAATTAATTGACGCATATAACTCTTTATTCTTTATAGTTTTTTGTAGAAATATATTTGCATTTTCGCTTTTAGTTAGGGGATAAACCAGTCATTTTTCAATTACACAGAAGTGATTAACAATAATTCATAATAGAGTCCATAAAAAAAAGGAGCTCCAAATAGGAACTCCTTTTCTCTCATCAAAGATGAATATTTTATTTCAAGGATTTACCTTCTTTATGGTTTTTCAAACCTGTCTTTAAAAACTCAACGTAATTTGCCACATTTAAATCATAAGCTTTTGGCTGGGTCAACATTTCACCATTAGGATTAAGTAATACATAATAGGGTTGTGCATTTACATTATGTTTAGCTATTTGCATATCAGCAAACTTAGCACCTATGGTCTTTTTTACTTTACCATCATATACAGAAGTCACCCATTCGCTTTCTGGAAGTTTAGACTTATCATCCACATATAATGCAGTAACTATATAATCGTTTCTTAACATATCTAACACTGTAGGGTCAGACCAAACATTGGCTTCCATTTCGCGACAATTCACACAGGCATGACCAGTAAAATCGATAAACACAGGTTTGTTTTGCTCTTTAGCACAAGCTAAGGCTTGATCGTAATCAAAATAACCATCTAAACCATGAGGAAGATGTAAGAACTCAGAAAACTTTGGTGTTTCACATAATTCTTTCTTAGCCACTCCCCCGCCACTTCCGGCATTTTCTCTAGCAATTTTATTGACATCAAAATCCTGAGAAGTCATTGGAGGCATATATCCTGAAAGTGCTTTTAAAGGTGCCCCCCACATACCTGGAATCATATAAACCACGAAAGAGAAGGTTGCAATGGCCAAAAATAAACGAGGCACTCCAAGTACTTTCAATTCACTATCGTGGGCAAATCTTAATTTACCTAATAAGTAGAGTCCCATTAAGAAGAAAATCACTATCCAAAGTGCTAAATACACTTCTCTGTCTAATAATCCCCAATGGTAAGTTTGGTCGGCCATACTTAGGAATTTTAAACCTAAAGCCAATTCTAAGAAACCTAAAACTACTTTTACTGAATTTAACCATCCACCAGATTTTGGCAACTTGTTTAACCACTGAGGGAAGAAAGCAAATAAAGTAAATGGTAATGCAAATGCCAAAGAAAATCCCAACATACCTATAATGGGCTTGAGAAAAGCGCCACCAGCAGCTTCAACCAAAATAGTACCAACAATAGGACCAGTACAGCTAAAAGAAACCAACACTAGAGTTAGGGCCATAAATACAGGGCCTAAGAAACCACCTTTATCTTCGTTGGCGGTAGATTTATTTACCAACCAGTGTGGCATAACTATTTCGAACATTCCGAAGAAGGAAGCCGCAAAAATAACGAAGATAACAAAGAATAGAATATTAGGAAGCCAGTGAGTAGACAAGAAATTTGCAATTCCAGGGCCAGCAACAACAGCTAATACAGAACCAATAAATACATAGATAGCAACAATAGAAATACCATAAACTGAAGCTTCCATTCTACCTTTGGCTTTATTTTCTCCACCTTTCATAAAGAAAGACACGGTCATAGGAATCATAGGAAATACACATGGTGTTAAAATAGCCGCTAAACCAAATAAGAAACTCACAATAAAAAAGCCCATTAAGCTATTTTCTCCTTCACCTGTAAGATTATTTGTAGAAGCAGCTTCAATCACAGCCTCTTCAACTTCTGGCGCGTTAAATACAAACTCGAACTCCTCATCCGTGGGAGGGAGACAACGAGTATCATCACAAACCATATAGTTCACATAGCCTTTAATCACTACCTTTTCTTCTGTCAGCAACTTAAATTTGGCTGTAAAAGTAGCTTCATGAGCAAAATACTTCAATATCATATCGAAGTTCTTGTCAAACTCCTCAATACTTTCAGTTTCTTCTATTTCTCCCACCAATTCGTAATCTGCATTTTCCTCAAAGCCAAATGTTGTAGCTGGAGGAGCCATATCAATATGCTGACTATACAAATGCCAATGCTCATCAATACTAGCATCGAAGGTAATCACAACCTCATCTTTTGATGTTTGCTCAGATGAAATATTCCACTTTACAGGAATTAAAACTTGTGCTTGTAATTGTATTCCTAATGAAGCTACAAGAAAAACAAGTAGTAAAAAAAACTTTTTCATGTGTTTATTATTATAAGTTTCTAATTTTTTTAAAAAGTCACAGGTACTTTGTAAATTTTTTTCAAAAGGCAAATTTAATTAAAAATTCACATTAGCCTATTGATTTTTACGATTAGTGCAAAATAATTAAAAATTCTTACAGGAAATACAAGAAACATTTATTGTCTTAAGATTATTTAACACTGGCAAACAAATCTCAAGTAAAACTAAAGCCATCAATATATTGTGGTTCTCAATTAAAATGGCTTAATTTGTTGAGTTAATTTAAAACCACATTCATGTTAATAATTGGGATAGCTGGCGGTTCTGGGTCCGGCAAAACAACTGTTGTAAAAAAGATGGTCAATTCGCTTCCTGAAGGTTCGGTAACCGTCATTCCTCAGGACGCATACTATAGGGACAATAGTCACCTTACACCAGAAGAAAGAACTAAAATCAACTTTGATCATCCTGGTTCCATTGAATTTGCATTATTAAACAAACAAGTAGATCAATTACTAGCCAATGAGACCATACAAATGCCAACCTATAATTATGTAACATGTTCTCGGGGCAAAGAAACCATTGAGGTAAAACCATCTCGTGTGATGATTATTGAAGGTATTTTGGTGATGACCAACCGAAAACTTCGAGACAAAATGGATGTGAAGGTTTTCGTGGATGCCGATGCTGATGATAGACTGATGAGGAATATCAGAAGAGATATGGAAGAACGAGGAAGATCCTATATCGAAACTTTAGAGCATTATCAAACTTGGGTTAAGCCCATGCATCAAACATTTATTGAACCTACCAAGAAATATGCCGATGTGATTGTACCCCAAGGAGGAAAAAATCATGTGGCTATTGATATTTTAGCCACTAAAATCAACCAAAGCCTACACGAAGTGGATTAGAGGATTCTAACAATAAATAGTTGAAAGAAATTTATGCCTAGCCAGATTATTCTTAGCTAGGCTTTTTATATTTGTGCAAAATCGGAATCCATGAAAGTGATTAAAATACTAAAAAACAGATTCATCATTGCTACTCTTATCTTTTTGGGTTATCTGTTGATATTTGATCAGTATAATTTCAGAGCCCAGTATAAACTAATGAGCGAGCTTTCCGATTTAAAAGAAGAAAAAGAGTTTTACAAAAACGAGCTTCACCAAGATAGCCTCACCTATCATACCTTATTTAATAATAAAGAAAACATCGAAAAGTTCGCCAGAGAACGCTTTATGATGAAAAAGCCTCATGAGGATATCTTTATTATTGTTAGGGAGGATTAAATAGGATTCAAATTTGATTCCATGTTCACTTTTCTTATTTTCACAAAAATCAAAGCATCCATAATATTGAATAATGAAGTTTGAAAAACTTTATATAATGCTCTCCTTAGCAAGATAACTGTCCTCCTCGCTCCAACCTCCAGACCTCACAAAACGAACATCCTCATTCAGTTATCTAGAAATAGATTTTAACTTAATCATAGATTTTTCAAAACAAAATAAATGTTTTTCAATACTAATATCCCGACGAATTAAAGATTGTCAAGCCCATATTAAACACACTTATATTTCTGATTCAATGCAACTTAAATAATTTCATTACCATTTACAACAAATTTGTCAATACCCACATTTTACGAATCACATTCCTCTTTCCTGTCCAGTATCCTTTAATTTGCTATTCAAAATAAAGCAAAGATGAAAGAAGTTGTTATCGTATCAGCTGTTCGCACAGCCATAGGAAATTTCGGAGGAAGTTTATCAAAACTATCCGCCACAGAATTAGGAACCATAGCTGCCAAAGAAGCTATTAAGAGAGCTGGAATAAAAGCTGAACAAGTTGACGAGGCCATCATTGGCAATATACTATCAGCAGGTTTGGGCCAGAATATTGCTCGACAAATCAGCATAAACGCAGGCATTCCTTATACCAGTCCTTCCATGACTATTAATAAATTATGTGGCTCAGGATTAAAGGCAGTAAATTTAGCTGCACAGATGATTATGCTCGATGATGCTGATATTATACTGGCCGGAGGAACGGAAAGCATGTCAAACGCTCCTTACCTTTTACCTAAAGCTCGATTTGGCCAAAAAATGGGTCACGGTGAAATTGTTGACAGCATGATTAAAGATGGATTAACAGATGCCACTAATAATTATCACATGGGCATTACCGCTGAAAACATTGCTGAACAATGGAATATCAGTCGTGAGGAACAAGATCAATTTGCGGTCTCTAGTCAAAACAAGACTGAAAAGGCACAAATTGATGGGAAATTTAAAGACGAAATCATCCCCATCGAAATTCCACAACGAAAAGGAGATCCAATCATCATTGATACGGATGAATTTCCAAAAGCTGGAGTTAAACTAGAAAAGCTTGCAAAGCTACGACCCGCATTTAAAAAAGACGGGACGGTAACCGCTGCAACATCTTCAGGTATAAATGATGGTGCTTCTATGTTAATTATCATGTCAGCAGACAAAGCCAAAGAACTAGGATTAAAACCCATGGCAAAAATCCTTTCCTATGCCAGTGCTGCTCTCGATCCTACCATTATGGGCTACGGGCCAGTTCCTGCAACTATGAAAGCTTTGAAAAAAATAAACATGGACATCAATGAAATAGATCTCATTGAAGCCAATGAAGCTTTCGCAGCACAGTCAATTGCTGTAGCACGAGATTTAAAATGTGATGTCAATAAAATCAATGTGAATGGTGGTGCCATCTCATTAGGTCATCCCATAGGAGCTTCTGGTGCAAGAATACTAACTACCCTTCTTTATGAAATGAGAAGAAGTCACGCAAAAAAAGGTTTAGCTACCTTATGCATTGGAGGAGGCCAAGGCACAGCCCTTATCATTGAAAACATGAATTAGTATTCCAAAGTTTATTGTAATAGTCAAGGGAATAAAAAAAATATAATTATATGAAAAAATTAGAAAATAAAGTCGCCATCATCACAGGTGCAGCAGGTGGAATTGGAAAAGCTGGAGCTGAAATATTTGCAGCAGAAGGCGCCACGGTCATCGTTTGGGATTTAAACGAAGACAAAGCAAAAGAAACCATTGAGGAAATCACAACAAAAGGAGGCCAGGCTTTCTTTATGAAGGTTAATACCGCCAATTTCGAAGAAGTAGAAAACAGTGTGAAAGAGGTGATTTCAAAATATCAAAAAATTGACATCCTAATCAATAATGCTGGGATTACTCGCGACTCTACCCTCCTCAAAATGACCAGAGAGCAATGGGATCAAGTAATTGATGTAAACCTTACTGGCGTTTTCAATTGCACAAAATGCGTTATCCCTCATATGCTCGCTGTTAAATCAGGCCGTATCATCAACACCTCATCAGTAGTGGCCTTATATGGAAATTTTGGGCAAACCAATTATGTAGCCACAAAGGCTGGATTGATAGGAATGACTAAAACATGGGCTCGAGAATTAGGAAGAAAAGGCATCAATGTAAATGCTGTAGCTCCTGGTTTTATTGCCACAGAAATGGTGATGAAAATGCCAGAAAATGTTCTTGATGCTATGAAAGCTAAAGTACCATTACAAAGGCTAGGAGCTCCTGAAGAAATTGCAAAAGCTTATCTTTTCTTGGCATCCGAAGACTCCTCCTACGTAAACGGAACTGTGATTAGCGTAGATGGAGGCATGACTGTTTAAGCCCTACAATGAGCTGTTCAAAAGGAGTGATTTTATCAATGAATTTTCCTCTTTTTTTGGACCGCTCATCTGTTTATAAAATCTAGAATTCAAGTTTCAGAATAAAAAGATAAAAAGTAATTTTAAAAGGTAATTATCCACAAGTCAATAAAAATTTAAAAACTATAAATGGCAACCTCTCTTCAAGTTACAGGAACATGGATTTTGATTTCGATATATGCCATTATGGTCTTATACTTCGTTATCAAAGGAGCCCTATCCATCAAGAATATTTCAGATTACGCGGTGGGAAACGTCACTTTTTCTCCTATTGCTGTAGGCCTTTCATTGGCCGCCAGTATTACCAGCGCAGCCACCTTTGTCATTAATCCTGGACTTATTGCTATTTATGGCTTTAGTGGAGTGCTTTCATTTGGTATATTTTTCCCCATTGCATCCATGGTGTCTTTGGTCATACTCTCCAAAGCATTTAGAAAATATGGACAATCAGTAAACGCACTCACCCTAGCACAATGGATAGGAATCAGATATAAAAGCAAAAACTACGCTTTGATGATGGCCTTCTTGTCTACTTTTTTACTCACCTTTATTGTATTAATACTGGTTGCGATTACAAAAGTCCTGTCCAAATCCTTGAATATTGAGGAAGTATATATTTTAATAGGCTTAATTGTTTTTGTATTTGGCTATATGATGTTCGGAGGGGCAAATTCCATGGTTTATACCAACACCATTCAAGCTATTATCATGATTGTAGTGGCTTTTATCCTCCTTGGTTCTGGTTACGAACATTTCAGAGGAGGAATTGATGCCTTCTTTCAAAAAATATCAACAATAGATCCTAGCTTAGCCACAAGTCCAAACCCCGGAAGTATTTTATTTCGTGATTATTATGAGATTATTTTCGCTCAAATCATTGTTGGAATCGCAGTGGTCTGTCAACCCCATATCATCACCAAATCACTGCTTCTAAAAGAGGAAAAAGATGTCAATAAATTCCTCACTACTGCTGTAATAGCTCAAACTATTTTCTACGCTGTTATTATTGTTGGACTGTATGCTCGTCTCACTTTCCCAGACATGACCATAGAAGGACAAGCACTTAAAACAGACGGCATTATACCTGCTTATGTACTTCAGGTTTTCTCAAACGGACTCTTCTCCGTTATCATTGGATTAATAGTTATTCTGGGGCTCATTTCTGCAGGAATGTCAACACTAGAAGGTTTGATACAATCCGTTTCTACAAGTATCACTAATGATATTATCGAAGTGCTTTTTGGAAAACATATTAAGTCGGACAAAGCCATGATCACGATTAATCGTCTCGTAATAATAGCCTTAGGATTCACTGCATTTTTTATTACTTACGACCAAATTCTTCATCCTAAATTAAGCGTGGCCATTTTAGCTCAGAATGGGGTTTATGCTTATTTCTCAGTAGCCTTTTTTCCTATTTTATATGGGATTTTCTCCAAAAAAAACAATATAAAGCCTGCTCTTTTTGCCTCAATAATCGCTTTCGCCACTCATTTTACAGTATATTATTTACTCCCTATACTAGTGAGTAAATATCAAATAGATTTCGGATGGTATACCAAATACTTAGAAGGAAGCATCAGAAATCCAGCTATTGCTTCTTCTACAGCCATTATTATTTCAGTAAGTTCTGGGCTTATCATCATGGCTTATCAAAATAAATTCTCAAATAAATCAGCACAGATATGAAAGACTATCAAAAAATATATAACAACAAGTTGATCTCCACCAAAGAGGTCGCCAATCTAATAAAATCCGATTCTGATATCATAGTTGCTCAGTGTGCCAGCGAACCACAAGGCTGCATGGAGCAATTTCACTTGGCAAAAGAAAGAGTGGAAAATGTAAAGGTTTATTCTGTATTGACCTTGAAAGCCTATGAGTTCTATATGAATCCAGAGATGAAAGGGCATTTTGAACTTTGCAGCTGGTTTCATGCCCCTGGCTCCAGAAAAGCCTTAAAAGAAAAAACAGGAACAGTAACTTATGTTCCCAATATGCTTCACCGAGCTGGGCTCGACAGACTCTTCAATAGACGCCCTCATCTATTTATTGGAACATGTACACCTCCTGATAAAAATGGTTTTGTTTCCCTATCCTTAGGAATCACCTACGAAAAAGACATTCTGGAATCCGCTGATATCGTTGTGCTGGAAGTTAATGAAGAACTCCCTAGAACCTTAGGCGACACACATATTCACATTAGTGATGTGAACTATTTTGTAGAAAATACTCAAGCAGCCCCTTCCTTACCCTCCCCAGAACCTGATGAAACAGCTATGGAGATTGGCAACCATATTGCATCGTTAGTGGAGGATGGCTCTACCATACAATTAGGAATTGGCGACATTCCAAATGCAGCTGCTCTTTCCTTAAAAGGGAAGAAGGATTTAGGAGTACATACCGAAATGCTGGTAGACAGCATGATGGAATTATATGAAGCTGGAGTCATCACCAATAAAAAGAAATCCTATTATAAAGACAAATTCGTTTGCACTTTTGCCATGGGCTCACCTAAACTATATGAATGGCTTGACAATAATCCCTCTGTTGAATTTATCAGAGGGAAATTCGCCAACGATCCTGCACTCATCAAACTCAATTCGAAAATGGTCTCTATTAACACCTGTATCATGGTCGATTTAATGGGACAGGTAGCTAGTGAATCTATAGGTACTAGCCAATATTCAGGAACTGGTGGACAAGCAGACACTGCCGTTGGAGCTGTGGAAGGCACAGACGGGAAAGGCAAATCCATCATCGCCTGTCGCTCCACAGCAAAAGGAGGAAGCGTCTCCACCATCGTCACTGTATTACCTGCCGGAACTGCTGTTACCTTACATCGTAGCAATACAGACTATATTGTTACAGAATTTGGTATCGCCAGCCTCCGGGGCAAATCTATAAAAGAAAGAACAGAGGAATTGATCAAAATCGCACATCCTGATTTTAGAGCGCAATTGAGAAGCGATGCTGAAAAAGTCGGATTTATTTAAACACAAAACCATGAATAAAACAAAAATAATAGGCACTGGAATGTATGTTCCTGGAGAAGCCATCTCCAATAAAGAGCTTATGGAGCTCACCTCCATCACATTTGATGAAGAAAAGATGGAACATAAGCTAGGCATCAAACATAGACATATTGCTAAATTAAGAGGCATAGAGGAAAGCACTGCAGATTTTGCGACCAAAGCAGGATTAGATGCCATTAAAAACAGTGGAATAAAAGCAGAAGATATCGGCCTTATCATTGTAGGTACAGACACTCCAGAATTCATAACTCCTGCGACTTCCATTCTAGTTCAGGGCAGAATTCAAGGAGCAGAGAAATGGACCAGCACTTTTGATGTTTCCGCTTCTTGTGCCAGCTTTACTATTGCCTATGATAATGCGGTAAGAATATTAAAAACAGATCCTAGTATCAAATATGCCTTAGTGATAGGCGTCTATAACATGCCAGCTTTTATTCGTGAAGATGACGTTTTTTCTTATCCCATATTCTCTGATGGTGCAGGTGCTATTATCATAGAAAATCAAAGCCAAGACTCCTCAGATTATATCAATAGCCAACTATTGAGCGATGGAACACAATGGGATTTCATTGGTATTTATTCTGGCGCGGCCAAAAACCCCATAACTCTCGAGAAATTAAAAAACAATGAGTTTGGATTGATGAGTTTAAAACCCATGCCAAGCAATAGAAATGTGAGGCTATGGCCAATGGTTGCTAAAAAGCTCTTAGAAAAATCAAAAACAGAATTAGAGGAGGTTGACCATTTTATTTTCACGCAAATTAATAAATCTGTCATCTTAAAAGTGATGGATGAGTTAAATCTCCCCTACTCAAAAACCACTTGCATTATGGATAAATACGCCTATACGGGCTCTGCCTGTATTCCTATTGCTTTTCATCATGCCATAAAGGATGGGAATATTAAAAGAGGCGACAAAGTTATGTTCATCGCTTCAGGAGCTGGACTTGCGGTAGGTAGCAATCTTTTCACTTATTAAAACCGGGTTTTAAATTCACATTGCATATGAATACAACAAATAATATAGGGATACTTGGAACTGGAATTTATCTTCCAGAAAATAAAATGACTGCCAAGGAAATTGCTGATGCTACCCAAGGCACTTGGACGGAGGAGGCCATTATTGAGAAATTAGGCATTATTGAAAAACCCATCCCAGGTGAGAATGATGGAACTCAAGAAATGGGAGTTTGGGCCACATTTGATGCTTTAAAGAACACTGGAGTCGACCCTTTGGATATCGACCTCATCATTAGCATTGGCGAAGAGTGGAAAGAATATCCACTCACAACTACAGCCATCTATATTCAAGAAAAAATTGGCGCAGAGAAAGCTTGGGCCTTCGATTTACAGCAAAGATGCTGCAGCACCGTTTCTGCCATGAAAGTGGCGAAAGACATGATGAACTCAGATCCAGACATCAATACGGTACTTATTGCTGGAGGATACCGAAATGGTGATTTTGTAGATTATACAGACACCAGCTTATCGATGATGTTTAACCTTGGCGCCGGAGGCGGAGCTATCATTTTACATAAGGGAATGAATAAAAACCTATTGCATAGTTCTCACATCATTACCGATGGCAGTCTCGCACGAGATGTTGGAGTTCTGTATGGAGGAACTTGCCATCCCATCACCAAAGAAAATGTAGACAAGGCTTATCAATCACTTCAAGTTTTTGATGTAGAACACATGAAAACAAGACTCAATGAAGTCTCCATGAAAAACTGGCTAGAATGTATTGAGAAAGCGTTTATGAAATCAGGAATAGAACAAAACCAGTTAGATTACCTTGCTGTACTTCACTTCAAACGATCTATGCACAGCTATATCCTCGATGAACTTGGTTTAAAAGAAAAGAACAGCATATATCTTGAAAACTATGGTCATCTTGGACAAATAGATCAAATTTTATCATTACACCTGGCTTTACAATCAGGACAGGTTAAAGAAGGAAGTATAATATCCATGATATCGGCCGGGATAGGATATGCTTGGGCTGCGAATGTGATTAGCTGGGGTAAAATTACTTAATTTGTCAGGGCTATTTTATTTCAATTTAACCACCTGATTACATGATATTTAAAATATTTATAACCATATTTAGTAAAATAATCCTAGGCTAACAATTATTACGATTAAGCCCAGTTAAATTCACAATTAATTAATTTTGAAAATTATCAATAAATCAATTATAAAACTTACAATAAAATGAAAAACAATCTATTAGTTTCTTTACTCGCATTATTGGTTATATCTTTTGCATCTTGTACAAAAGATACTGAAAACCCTGCACCAACAATGAACGGCCTTAATGCTGCCGGAAATTTAGTTACTCTTACCTTTTCAGAAGGCGTTTATGCAACTTCTAGCGCATCTGGTGATTTAACCGATGCCAATATCGAAGTCACTATTCCTGGTGTGGATTTTACATACGCCATAGCACATACAGCGGGAAGTGCGTCTGTAAATATTACCTTAGATTATACCTCTATTATTCCTGAAAACACCAAGGTAACTGTAGCTACAAAAACCTCTGTTTATGATGATAAAGGAGAATCTTTAGCATCTGGGGCCTCAAAAAGCGCCGACCTAGCCGCTGAATTAGGTATTATTGGAAAATGGTATTCCACAGGTGAAAATGTTGCTCCTCTTTTGGTGACTTATTTCTTAGTGGATTCTATTTATGCTGAATTTAATGACGATTTCACTTACTTAGTTCATCAATACAGCAATGGTAATACCAGCACTACTCCTGACATTATTTTCAATGGTACCTTTACTATTGAAAGATCAGAAGTTGAGGATATTTGGGATATCATTATTACACAAGTTGAGCCTTATGCTGCTGATGTATCAGGTATTTTCCAAGTAAAGCAAGACCCAGAGAAATTGTGGTATGAGGTGGTTCAAACATCAGGAACACAAAACATTCCTCCTACCGCAGCTCAAGGATTTGGAAGCACTAATGGTGGTGCATTTGGAGAAACCAACATCCAAAAGTATGTCAGATATTAATTCTTATAGTATTTAATCAAAAGGACCGCTCTTTTAATATATAGAAGCGGTCCTTTATCATCTAAATCCTTAGAAATGAAACGGAAAATACTGTTGATAATAGGAGTGCTATTTACAAGCTTTTACGGCTTTAGTCAGGTAGCTAATTATACAGAGAATCAATTACAAAATACCTCCTCCTCCTCTACCCTTTTTGAACAAGACCTTCCCTATGAAGCTGGATTAAACAAAGAACTGACCTTCTATGCCTTTTTCATTACACAAGGAGTTTCTACGAACATGTATCCGGAGAGCAGCTTATTTAATGGTCAATTAGTGGGTCGATTATTTGGTCAAAACTCTTCAACTACTTCTTCTAGCAAGACCTCTTATTATGGGGAACAACGATTAATACCCTTTTTTATCTATGAACCCAAATTATTTAAAGGTAAAGCCCTCCTCAGAGCTTCTTTTGAAATTGATTGGACTTGGGGAGATCAAGCCTATGGCGTTGGTGGAAACAAAGGAGGCGCCCTTTCTGGGGACCAAGTAAACATACAAACTCAAAATGTAGAAATAGAATTTATTCCTGCAAAGGGATGGGCCATCAATGTGGGTTTACAAAGGCTCTATGACACCCCATTCAATCCTTACAGGACCTTTTTCGACAAAATGACCTATACCGGATATCGATTAGCCTATTGGGGTTCGGATGCAGTTGGTATTTCAGTGAGAAGAAATACAGATTTATCTAAGCTTAAACTCGGTTATTACAAATTATATGAAAACAGTACTGAATTAAGCGATGACGTGACTCTTTTAGAATTCTTCTATCGTAGAAAACTTCCTAAATACTGGAATGTTGGAGCTTCTGTTTATGGCATTCTCGACCGAGGAAAAAATACCGGAGGAGTCTCTGTTTTTGGACAAGGACTAACCAGTGTATTAACTGCCTATAATGGAGCTTATCTATTTAATTTTGGTACCAATGATTATACCGCTGATATTTATTGGCTAGGTACTTTCTTTAGTAGAAATCCAGATTTTATCATGGATAGATATCAGCTTTCCGGTTTTTTCAGCTATAATCTTGGGCATGTTAACGTAAACCAAGAAGGTTGGGAAGATGGAGTAGACGTCAGTGGCTTTGCCTTAAATGCAAGAGGCGCTTACCGCTACGGACAAACACTAAACGATTATGTATCTGTAGACTACGTATACTCCTCTGGAGATCCAAATGGAATTAGCGATGGAAAATATACTGGTGTTATTACTGGAAATACATGGGGATTACCTGCTTCCATATTCATCAGTTCTGGGGCATATCTATTGTTTCCACATATTAACGTAGTAAACAGATTCACTCCTGTAGTCTCAGATTTATCAAATATGGGATATGGTTTAAATGCCTTTACTTTAAATGCACATCACGACATCATTCCTCACAAATTGAATATAAAAATAGGAATGGCACAAGGATTTAGTAATGTAGTTCCTCAAAATGGCGGAAGCAATATTGGAACTGAGCTTAATGCAGCTATCAAATACAAACTAGGCGCATTTATGAGCGTTGAACTTCACGGAGCCGATATGTGGCTCGGAGAATTCTTCGACAGCAATGACAGCAACTACAGCTCCGATATTAACGGTAGTTACGATGTTCGACCTCCAAATCCCTGGACCGTATTTATCGTTTATAAATGGTTATTATTTTAAATTTAGAGATATGAAAATGATAAAATATAGCATCCTATTATTCGCCATTATTAGTATGACAGCTTGCGCTCCCTATAAAAACATCCCAAAACTGAAGAGCTTTCAAGACTTAAATTATAGAGTTCCTGTAAAAACGATTCAGCTCGACAATGAAATTGAAGTGGCCTATACTGACGAAGGCAGTGGCACCGAAACCATTATTTTTATTCATGGTTTAGGTTCTTATATTCCTGCTTATGACAAACTCATTCCCGAACTCAGCAAAAAATACCGCTGTATCGCTATTGACTTACCTGGTTATGGAAAATCAAGCAAAGCTCCACATAGTGGTATGATGAGCTTCTATGCCGACATCATTCATGAAATAACAGGGAAGCTTGGAATAGATAAATTCTCGCTAGCAGGACATTCCATGGGCGGACAAATCAGCGTAGTTTATGGCTTAAGCTGGCCAGAACAGCTGAATAATCTGATTTTATTTGCACCTGCAGGATTTGAACGCTTTACTCCTGGTCAAAAAGAATGGTTTGAAGATATTATGACTCCGATTTTAGTTCACAATACAACTTACGAAGGAATAGAAACCAATTTGGCTTTCAATTTTTATAATATGCCAAAAGATGCAGAATTTATGATGACTGATAGAATGGCCATGAGAGAAGCTTCTGATTTTGGAGGATATTGTTATGCCGTCAGTAAATCGGTTGCCGGAATGATAAACGAACCGATTATTGACAAATTAGACCAGCTAGAAATACCTACATTAATATTTTTTGGAGAGAATGACAATCTCATACCCAACAGATACCTTAACCCAGGCACTACAAGCAAAATAGCTAAATATGGTCATGAACACATTTCCGATAGTAAATTGATTATGATACCCAAATGTGGCCATTTCCTAATGTTTGAAAAGCCAGAAATTGTCATTGAGGAAATGAAATTATTTATCAATTAGTCTATTTATATTTCTCAAACTTCAACCGCTTTCTCATATGAGGAAGCGGTTTTTTCAAATTGAAAAGATGATATCTCAGCAAATTACTTTAATTTTGAAAGACCATAAAAGGGATTAAAAATCATGCAACTAAATAAATTCTCAACATTCGCAAACCTTCTATATCCACACGAACTGGCTTATATTGATTCCATTCAGAAATTTGAGAATCAGGATGTTTTAAGGATTTTAGAATTTATCAGATACAATGTAAGTCATCCCAATAGTACCAAAGATTTCCCTCTAAATATTGACAAGAGGAGGTATTCCAATTTAATGAAATGGATTAGCGAAAAGCTAAGCAGTGTAGATGTGGATGTTTTTTTTGAGTGGATTATGGAGATGGAGATGAAAATCAACATGGACAACTTACTTCCTGAAGATGAAAAAAATCTATTGAAGTATACCAAGACCATCAACCCCTCTTCTTTCAATTTCATCCGTTTTTACGAAATGCTCAATTCCTATAGGGATTTTTTACTGATTCGTACTCGGATATTCTATTACAAATCAGTACAAGAATACCTTCAAAAATACGAGACAGCACACCTAGAAGCATTAGAACTAAACAGAGAAATGAATATATCTGCTGTAGATATCATCAATCAACATACCACTTCACTTGGTGATTCTAAACAATGGGAAGAATTTTTATTGAGTACTTTTCAGAATAAAATAGTTGATGGTTTTACTCGTTACAAAGCATTTATCCGAATCACTTACATCCATTATAATTATCGACAATTTGACAAACTCAGAGGGATTTATGACGAGCTTGATAAGGAAATTCAAACCAGTAAATTTTATTCAAAACGAATATTAGCCAATTATTATTCCAACAGAGCCATGATGCATTCCATGCTAAGAGAAATGGATCTGGCAGAGAAATACGCCTACCTAAGTGTCAGACAAAAAAACTCAGACTTTCTATTTTACTTAATCAAGCTGTGCAATATCCTCATCATTAACAATAAAAACACCGAGGCTTTAAACTTAATGCAGGAGAGCATTCCTCAATTAAAAAGAACCAATAGCATGTATACCCGAATTGGCTTTGTATCAGTATATTTAAGAGTTCTGAACAAATGTTATAAGTATTCATGCGCAGAAAGCTATGGGGAAACTTTTCTTGGAGCCTATAAAAAAGAAATATTTAAAGTCAGGTGGCATATTTTCTTTTGTCCTTATTTTATGTCTCTCCTCAAACAAGAAAAATATCAACAAGTCATCCAATTAGAAAAGAGATATAATTTAGCTTTTAAGGAAAAAGAATATTTGGGCAAAGCTCGATATGTCCCTACCATACTCTGGTATGTAAGTTTAGCGAAATATATGGAAGGAAAGATTAGCGAGACACAGCTCAAAGATATTATCATTCAGTCTTCCAAAGAAGTGCCGAAAAATAAATACATCAACATGAAATTAAAGGAATTACATTCCGAATTAAGCGGATTTCTCCCAGATTTATTTTCAAAATCGGAACTAAAAGAATTGGTTTAATTTTTAGATTACATCAACTTCTGATAAGCCTGTAGCCATCTTTCGGGGATGTCGTCGGATAATGCTTTCTCGTAGTCTTGATAACTACAAGGCACTAAATAATGACGCTCATATTTTGCTTTTACGGTAGCCGTGCAATCTACTTCCATCCACCAACGATCGGTTTTATTACTCTTGAAGAAAACTAGTTCGTCCTGTTGATTGGTTAATTTCACCATGAACTTTTTATAATCTAAGCTCTTCTTATCAATGGGATAGTCTTGCATTCTACTATAAAAGCCATCTACAAAATACCAAATCATTTGAGCAATGAGATGAGCGGTTTGTCCATTAAAATCCATATCCGGATTATACTCATAAAAGCCAATAGAGCTCAACTTATCACTTAATCCGGCATAACGAGTAATCATACACATTTCTTCGCCCAAAAAGCCATTTGGAGTGGTATTCATATTACCCGGAGCATCGGTTTGTCTGATGGCCGAAATATCAATACTAATCATATCGGCATTTCTCACCATGGGCTCTACTTCTTTCATATCCGAACGAACATTACCTAAACGATAAGTATCGAAGAAGAGGTTATCCATTAAACGAATAGCGTCTTGATCAACAAAGTAAGTTTGATAACCTAAATTAGTATAGTTGAACAAGAAATTGGGTTGATGGAGTATGATTTTAGAAAGATAGGAACGAGAATTAAGCTCCTCATCGTTTTCGCCTAAATCGAACTGATTATCGATGGCAGCAATATTTATAATCTGACCTAAATCTTCATAAGCTCTATAATTAGCATAAGTTAAATCTTGACTTCCTCCAATAATGACAGGAACAATCTGATTGCTCAAAAGCTCAGAACAAACGGCTGTTAAGGCATAATAAGTATCTTGGATGCTATGGCCTAGCTTTAGATTTCCCAAATCAGCAATTCTGGCTTGATAATTCCCAGGAAATAAATCGTAAAAATAATCTCTAATGATATCCGTACCTGAACCACAACCAGGATTCCCCACTTGGGCTCGTTCTTCTGGCACACCAATTAGTGCTATCTGAACCTCCTCCAAATCAGGAAAATAAGAGCCTTCCATATTCTTCAGTATCATATCACCGAAAGATTTGCGGCTGCTCCTCCGTATAAACTTAAAATCCTCAATATTAATTGGGTCAAAATAAATCGACAAATCCATCACAATAGTTTTGATTCTTATACTATAATTTTACGAAAAGGTTTTGATAAATTAGTAAATACAGATTTTACTGGTCTTTTTGAAGAAATTCTGACACATAATGAAAGAACAAGTCTGGTGCCTCCGCATGCACCCAATGCGTTGCGCCATCAATGGTATGAAGCTGATTATCTGGAAAAGCTTCGTTAATAGGTGCTATATCTTCATCTATTATATAATCGGAAGCCCCTCCACGAATAAATAAACTGGGCTTAGTAAATGGCTCTGGAATATCAATCCCATCAAACATCTGATCCAGATTATCACAAATCCCATCTAGGTTCAATCGCCATTCAAATTTGGTTTGACTGATTCGGTGAAGATTTTTCATCACAAATAACCTGATTTTTGTATCTGAAATATTTTCCGCCAAAATCTCTTCAACTTGCTTCCTCGAGGTCACCATTGAGAAATCGACTTTCTTCATGGCGCGGATGATGTTTTTATGATGAGGTCGTGCCTCGTAGGCTCGTAAACTAATATCCACTACAATCAACTTAGACAAAAAGTGAGGATTCTCCAATGCATATCGCATGGCTACTTTTCCTCCCATGCTGTGACCTAAAATAATGGCATCCTCTAATTCATGTTCATCCACAAACTCGAACAAATCGTCAACAAGAGCTAAATAATTAAAAGCAGAACTATGGGGAGATTGTCCATGGTTTCTTTGATCTGGTATATAAACCTCATAACCCAATTCAGCTATTTTCTTGCCAAAGCTGACCCAGTTGTCTGATATACCAAACAATCCGTGCAGTATAATGAGTGGCTTTCCTTGGCCAAATTTTCTGTAAAATAGTTGCATAAAAAAGTAATAAAATGCCTAAAGTACTTGAAGTACTTAGAGTTTGTTTTACTATTATTTGATATTCCTGAGTTGGTTGAGATACATCTGAATGGTATTTTCCAAACCAAAATAAAGCGCATCGCTTATTAAAGCATGACCAATACTTACTTCTAGCAATCCAGGAACATTTTCTGCAAAATATCTCAAATTCTCTAAACTCAAATCATGACCTGCATTTAAACCTAAGCCCACTTTTTGAGCTATTTTACCAGCTTCCACAAAAGCTCTAATGGCTGCTTCTTTTCCTTTGGGATAATCAGTAGCATAACTTTCGGTATAAAGTTCCACTCTGTCGGTTCCAATTTTGGCAGCATTTTCAATCAGTTTGGCATCAGTTTCTATAAAAATAGAAGTTCTGATATTATTAGCTTGAAATTCTGCCACTACTTCCTTTAAATAACTTTCATGCTTAATGGTATCCCAACCGGCATTGCTAGTTAATACTCCAGGAGGATCGGGAACGAGAGTTACCTGAGCAGGTTTTGAATCTAATACCAATTTCATAAAGCTCTCGTTGGGATAGCCTTCAATATTAAACTCGGTTGTTAATTGAGGCTTAAGTTCAAATACATCGGCATAGCGAATATGACGCTCATCGGGACGAGGATGTACCGTGATTCCTTGGGCTCCAAATCGTTCGCAATCTAAAGCTACTTTTAAAACATTGGGCATATCACCACCTCTGGCATTTCTGAGGGTGGCAACTTTATTTATATTTACACTTAACTTGGTCTGGTTTTCCATTAAAATATTGTTTTTCAATGTGTTATTTTAGCTCACACCCTTTTCTTCTATAATTGAATAATAGTGCAAGGTTTGCATTCTAAAACAAAAGATTTTGCTTAGAAATAGGCTGCAAAGTTAATAAGAAAATGTTCGCATTTACAATTTTTGAAGAAGCTAGAATTAAGAGACTCGAGCTACTTCAAAAGTATTTTTATTAATGAAGTTAATATCAGTTCTCATTTACCAAAAGATTTCATCATAAGCCAAATAGCTCTTTCCATTTTTCTGACATATAGGATAGTTATACCACAAAAAACACAAAGGATGGCACAAAGGGCCACAAAAAGAAAACGAATTTGTTTTGAATAGTTTGGTAAGCACAAAAGATAAATGTTATTCTGACTTTATAGCATATTTTACTCCTAGGGAAATATTAAGACGATGATCATAAGGATCAGGCTTATTAAAACCCGTATAAATTACACGATCAAACCCAGTCATATAATTTACATTTAAACATAAGGCCCAGCAATTATTTAATTGATAATCTGAACCTAGCTCTATCATCACCAATAACTTAAAACGGTCGACCCTCTCTGTAAAATCAAATACCCTTTCTTCAAGAGTCTCATCATTATTGATAAAAGGTTCCATTAATTTTCCATCCAATAAATATGATGGAACCAGACCCAAATAAAATTAAGCCGTCCAACATTTCCCAATCTGATAACCCGCTTTAAGCGGCACCCCAATACAAGTATATTGAACTTCAATAGTTGAACTTCCAAACCATCTTCCCATATCATCTTGATTATTCCCCATATAATCACATAAAAAAGAATCATCTTGATATCCTTTTCTTTCGTAGGTTAAACCTGATCCAAAAAGAAAATTATTTTTAAATCGATAATTATAGGTCAAGCCTGTAGTAAATGAGGTAGATAGATTTACATTTGTAAATAATTCTTTACCAAAGGTCATTGAAGAATTCATTCCAAATTGAACTCCTATAAAATGATTCTGAGCAAAAGAAGAAACCGACAATAAAACGAGGAGGGTAATAAATAGCTTTTTCATTTTTAAGGTTTTGATTTACCCCTCAAAAGTAGAAATAAATAATTAATCGTCAGAAAAATCTTTTAATAATTTTCTATAGGCGGAGAACACATTGGCACGACTTACAAAACCCCAGTACTTACCATTCTTAATGACAGGCATATTATAATAACCCGATTTATTGAATTTTTTAGCAACCTCCTCCATACTTTCCTCTGGATCGACCTTGGATACAGGAACAAACATTAAATCCTCTACAGTATATTTATCGTATAATTCTGGCTTAAACATGATATGTTTGATCTCATCGAGGGTTATAGCTCCATGGAACTCATTGGTTTCATCTACGACTGGATAAACATGGCGTTTAGAATCAGCTACCACATCAATTAATTCGCCTAGAGTAGCTGAAGGCTCAATAGTTTTGAAATCTTTTTCTATTAAATCCTTCACCGAAAGCATTTGCATAACCGCCTTATCTTTATCGTGGGTTACTAATTCCCCTCGTTTAGCCAACTGATGGGTATATACTGAATTGGTAACAAATAATTTGGTCGTTGCGTAGGAAGAAGCAGAAGTGAGCATTAAGGGAACAAATAGCGTATACCCAGTCGTTAACTCAGCAATAAGGAAGATAGCGGTTAAAGGAGCATGTAGATTTCCCGAAATAATACCAGCCATACCCACCAAGGCAAAATTCTTTTCAGATAAATTTTCGAAACCAAAATAATTAACTGTCTTTGAGAATAGTAAGCCAGCATAGGTTCCTAAGAATAAAGAAGGTGCAAAAATACCTCCAATACCTCCTGCGCCAAAAGTAACAGAAGTAGCAATCACCTTAGTGATTAAGATAATAGCCATCATGGCAAATACCACCCAAACATCATCTCTAAAATCGAAGAAAACCGAGTTGGCAAATAGATTAGAAGTTTCGCCATGCAATGCGGTGTTAATGGCATCATAACCTTCTCCATATAAAGATGGGAACAAAAATATTAAGCCCCCTAAAACAGTTCCTCCTACTAAAAGCTTGGTATACCATTTCTTCATGGAAGAAAAAATAGATTCTATTTTAATATAAGCCTTGGTAAAATAGGTACTTACTAAACCTGTAAAAACGCCTAGAAGGATAAACCAAATCACATCTTTCAAAAGAAAAGGATCTACTTGTTCAATATGATAAACAGCACCCTGACCCATAAACATATAACTAACCATTACCGCAGTAACAGAAGACAATAAAAGAGGAAGCAATGCCGCCATAGTAAGATCAAGCATGATCACCTCTAAGGCAAATACAATTCCTGCAACTGGCGCTTTGAAGATTGCCGCCATGGCCGCAGCACTGGCAAAACCTAAATAGAATATTGTTTGACGATAATTGGTTTTTAAAATCTGGCCAAAATAACTTCCTATGGCTGCTCCAGTATATACCGTTGGTCCCTCCAACCCTACTGAACCACCAAAACCTACGGTAAAACTCGCCGTGAAGATGGAGGAGAACATATTATGTTTAGGGATAATTCCATTTTGTTTTGATATGGCATAAAGCACAGCTGGAATACCATGTCCCACTTTTTTCTTAATGATAAAGTTCATATACAATACAGCCAGAAAAATACCTATTGTGGGATATATAAAAAACAGGTAATGTTCCATGTCTGCACTAAAACTATGGGTCAAGAGCCATTGTGTTAGATGCACAGCTTTTTTAATAATCACCGCTGCTAACCCTACAAAAAACCCAATCACAATACTAATAATATAGGTTACCTGCTTGGTACTCAAACTTTTTAAACTGTATTTTCTAAGGAAACTTATCATGCTCATGGGCTGATTTATAGAATTAAAACTCCTCTTTTTTTAAGGGGTGCAAAATTACATAATATTTTGAATGGAAAGGAGTAAAAAGAAAGTTTTAAGCAGCTTAGAACCATTCAACATAAGCTAGTTATATGTTTTTCATTATGAAATATAAACTACACTAGCACAGCGCTATCAGGATTTACAAGAATTTTATATCTTTAGCTTTCCTAAATTTAAAACAAATAAAATGGCCAATATTATCCCTTCTGTAAATCTAAATGACTTTACTTCTGATGATGCGAAACGCAAAAACGACTTTGTACAAGCCATTGGAAAAGCTTATCAGGAAATAGGATTTGTGGCTTTAAAAGGCCATTTCCTAGAAGAGATATTAGTAAATCAACTGTATCAGGAGTGTGAAAGCTTTTTTGGACTTCCTTTAAAAACCAAAGTAAAATATGAAATAGAAGGCATTGGCGGACAAAGAGGATATACGGGTTTTGGAAAGGAATCGGCAAAAGGAAGAACAGAAGGTGATTTAAAAGAATTCTGGCATTTTGGACAAAATATTTCTGAGGATTCTAAATACAAAGAGATCTACCCAAAGAATGTTATGGTGGAAGAGTTACCTGAGTTTAATAAAGTAGGACAAGAGGTGTACGAGAAGTTGGAGAAAACAGGCATCTATGTTTTAAGAGCTTTGGCTTTATTTGTTGGTTTAGAAGAATTCTATTTCGATAAATACATAAAAGAAGGCAACAGTATTTTGCGCCCCATTCATTATCCTCCTATTACTGAAGAACCAAAAGAAGCGGTAAGAGCTGCAGCCCACACCGATATTAATTTAATCACCCTCCTCATGGGCGCTCAGGGAAAAGGCTTACAAGTTCAAAATCATCATGGAGATTGGATAGACGCCATTGCTCAGCCCGATGAGCTGATGATAAACGTGGGTGATATGCTTTCTCGTCATACCAATAACAAATTAAAATCAACAGTTCATCAGGTCACCAACCCACTAAAAGAATCTTGGGGAAGTTCGCGATATTCTGTTCCTTTCTTTATGCACCCGGTTAGCGATATGAAACTAGATTGCTTAGCAGCTTGTGTTGACCAAGAAAATCCAAAACAATTTGATGATATTACAGCTGGGGAGTTCTTAACTGAACGTTTGCGAGAATTAGGATTGATTTAACGGGGCAACAAGTTTAATACTTGGTGTTCCCCTGCTATAATTGCCTTTCTATCCATCAACATTCCTCTATACTCCCCATTAACAAACATCTCAGCTTGATCTTTATAATGAGGACTTCTGAAATTTCCAGATTGTCCCGTCGGAGAAATATTCAAGCCTCCACCTACATTTTCAAAATCAATCAGTATCCGAAGTGCTGGACCAGAAGTTACCTGATGAATAACATCACCTGTAAGTGCATATTCCATTTTATTGAGAACTTGATTTCCGCCGGCCACTGGGTATGGACCAACATTATAACTTTTATCTAATGGCTTTCTCGATCCCATGGGATGTTCATGAGTAAGCGTATGCACTTTGCTCCACTTCCAATCTTTCACTTTTGGACCCAATTCACTATTCAACTCGTCTACAGTCATCATAAATGCGATTGTTAACACCTGAGCTCTAGTACTAGACTCCTCAGAACCTTTTTTCAGCCACCATGGTGAAGTTCCATTCTTAATCAGCGAGGGTAAAGTCTTCTTCAATAAGTATGTTTTACAAGCTTTACTGAAAAGGGCGGGGCCTAATTCATCAGCCATAGCTTGCTGGGCAATATTGAAATAAAGTCGAGAAAAAATAGCAGGTTCTACACCATGCAGATTATAATTCCCATCCCATTTTGATAGTTTATCGGCAACTTCTCTGTATAACCCTTGTTTTGGCAAATCGATTAACTGAGTACTGATAAAATAGGCTAAATCTCTTTTCACCATAGATTGATGATCAAGCTGGAGGGCTCGACAAGCGTCTAAATCCCAATCATCTTTTTCTATTAAGGCATTAGTAATCAAATCAATTCTATCTGATGGCAAATAATTACCGGGCACAAAACTACCCCCACTCAAAACTGGATTATTATTAGCCGTAGCTATAAATCCTGACATGGGATTCTCCACCTTAGGGTTCTCATCAAAACTCAAAAAACCCATTTGCTTATCTTTTCCATCGGCAGAATTTAGAAACTTAAAACTCTGACTCAAACTATCTCTTCTAGGTATTTTTCCACATCCCCACCATGCAATATTATTCTTTGCATCGGCATACATCACATTTAGACCCACTATATCTATCAACGAAATAGCTTCTTTAAAATCATGCATGTTTTGAGCCTGATTCATTTTATATAAGGCTTGAACAGAAGTATTCTCCAGATGATAAATAGACCAATTGAGTGTAATATCTGAAGTATAAAGGGAATCAATCAGAGGTTCTATGTGATTGATAACTGGGCCCAGTTTCGAGGATTTAAGTGTAAACCTTTCGTTTTCACCATCTTTCACCACTATCTCATAATCAACAAATTCGAAATCCACTGTATCTTGAAAATAAATATAGCTAGCTGGATTTCCAATGGATTCTAATTGCACATAATCCATATTATCAAATGGGAAAATAGTCAAACCCCAAGCCAAATGATCGTTATGGCCAATAATACCAAAAGGAACAGTTGGCAAGAAATGTCCATAAAACTCATAACCCGGATATTCAAGATAGGCTTCATACCATATAGCTGGCTGACTGAACCCTACATGAGTATCATTGGACAATATGGCTTTTCCAGATTTTGTTTTACGACCTGATAATACCCATGCATTACTTCCTTCCCAAAGTGGCAATCCCATTTCATTCATCGAATGCTCTAGCTGCTCCATCATTAATTGATTCACATAGGCTTGCTTTTTATCTAAATTTGGGATAAAATCCTCAGAAAAATCAACTAAATACTCTGGCCCAAGATCAGTATTAATAAAATTCAAAAGTAAATCTTCATTCTGTGCGAAAGAAAACCCAAGAGCAGTCAAGTACAAACTGCCATACATATCTTCAACGGCAAAAGGTTCCGGCTTAAAACCTATCAATTGAAATTCTACCGGCAACCTATCTTCAGCAATAAAAGCATTTATTCCTTCCAAATATGAATAAGTGGCCGCATGATACTCGGCATTTCGATTTTGATAATAATGTTTTTCAGCAGCTTCTTTTGCTAATTCATTTAATCCTAAAGTGAGAAAGTATTTATCTGTGGAAATTAAAGAGGAGCCAAATATTTCAGAGGCTCTTCCTTGAACCAATCTCCTATAAAGCTCCATTTGAAACAGTCGCTCCTGCACCTGAACATATCCCAAGGTGAAATAAGCATCTCTCTGATTTTGGGCATAGATATGTGGGATTCCATATTCATCAAATACCACTTCTGCTTTTTCTTCCAGTTCTTGCAATACTATTTCTCCGCTATACTTAGGGCTTTGATAATCCAGATAAAACCAGAGGGCTCCAAATAACAAAATTAGAATAATAACTATGACTAATAATAAACGTTTAAGGATTTTCATAAGATTAAATTTTCAAAAGGTAAAGATAGGAAACCAATTAAAACATGACCAATTAACAAATATTTCAAAATTATTTAAAAAACCATCCTATTTTTCAGTATTTTAGCTTTATCAAAAACAAAATGAATGAAAAGGTTAATTATCGTCTTTGCTTTAGCAATGGGAATATTGATGGCATGCGACAAAAACAATGATGAAGAAGAAATTGTAAGAGGAGAAATTAAAGACACTAGCTCACAAGCAGAAGATCTGAAATTTCTTTCCGATTTATTTATAGAAATTTCTAGTATTTCTGCCTCTGTTTCTTGCACCAACTCCGAAGACTGGAAGCTTGTAGCTTATGGTCAAAAGGCTTGTGGTGGCCCAGTTGGTTTTATGGCTTATCATCAGAAAATTGATGAAAACGCTTTTCTAAGCAAAGTCAAATTCTATACCCATCAACAAGATCTGTATAATATAAAATGGGGGATTATATCTGATTGCACCATTCCTCCTGAGCCAAGTGATATCATTTGTGAGGATGGATTACCTGTTTTTCTTTATCACTAATCTATTAATATGATGAAGATATTTAAATTCACAAACACTTTTTTCTTTTCATAGTTCAACCTTCATTTTTTTTAGCTTTGTGCCATCAAATTTGAAATCGATCAAATGGTATTTAGTAGCAGCCTATTCCTTTTATACTTTCTACCTGTTTTTTTGTTGTTATATCACCTCTTCAAAAACAACAATTATAAAAACTGGGTCATCCTATTTGCTAGCATTTTCTTTTATGCTTGGGGGGCACCCGTTTTTGTATTTGTAGTTATAGGTTCTGTTATTCTTGATTATTATATCATCAATAACATGTACCACTCCCCTAACTCAATACATCGAAAATACTTATTGGCATTATCCATTTCTATAAATGTTGGCCTCCTACTCTATTTTAAATATGCCAACTTCTTTGTGGAGAATTTGGACTTCGTCCTCCATTCTATGGGTTTCGAGAACCTCCAATGGACACAAGTGGCCTTACCCATAGGCATTTCTTTCTATACTTTTCAAACACTAACTTATTCTATCGATGTCTTTAGAGGTGTTCACAAACCTCTTAAGAATCCCATCCAATATCTAGTTTATATTATGCTATTTCCTCAAATGATTGCAGGACCTATTGTGAGGTTCAATCAAATTGCGGATCAGATAGAGAATCGCCAGCATTTAGAGACCTTAGACAACAAGTTATTGGGATTTTTTAGATTTTGTATTGGGCTAGCGAAAAAAGTTTTAATAGCTAATGTATTAGGAGCACAAGCCGACCAAGCTTTTGCTTTGGCAGATGGAGAATTAACAAGCTCAGCTGCCTGGATAGGAATAATAGCCTATACCTTCCAAATCTATTTTGACTTTTCTGGGTATTCCGATATGGCCATTGGACTTGGTAGAATCATGGGCTTCAAATTTCCTGAAAACTTTAATAATCCCTATACCTCACAAAGCATAACTGAATTTTGGCGTAGATGGCACATCACCCTAGGAAGTTGGATGCGCGATTATCTATATATTCCATTGGGGGGAAGTAGAGTATCCTCAAAAAAAAGACTCTATTTTAATCTTTGGCTGGTATTTTTAATCTCTGGTCTCTGGCATGGTGCAGCATGGAATTTTGTGATCTGGGGGGCTTTCCATGGCTTCTTCTTAATTCTTGATAAGCTATTCCTACTTAAGTTCAGTAAAAAGGTAGGTAAATATCCAAGTATCATTCTCACTTTTTTTATAACCATCATTGGTTGGGTTATATTTAGATCTGAGAGCTTTAATCAAATAAAATATTTCTTAAGAAGTTTATTTAAATTCGACTTTTCAGTCCCCACAAAAACCTCATCAGAATTTTGGTTCATATTAGTAATTGCAGTCTTATTTTCGTTTATTACACTCTTAAAAACAGGCAAAAAATGGGAGAATAAAGTATTCTTTTCTGAGCAATACAGTACATCGAGGTATTTCATTTCTATAATTCTAGCCATATTAAGCTTAGCCATCTGCCTTAGCGCCATCACCAGCAGTGATTTTAATCCATTTATATATTTTAGGTTCTAATGAAAAACAAGACGAAAAATATAGGAATTATCATCATCATTTTAGCTTTAACGCTTCCTCTTTTGCAGTATTATACTCAAAAGGTTTTTGTTAAGCCTCTAGAAGGAAGCTATACCCTCAAGCAAAAACCAGTGTTTATAATTCAAGATTGGTTTTCTGGGGAATTCCAAAATAAATATGATACCTTCTTTAATGACCATTTTGGCTTTAGGAGTTCGTTTGTAAGGCTTTATAATCAACTGCAATATAGTTTATTCAATAAAGTAAGTGCTCAAAACGTAATCATTGGAAAGAACGACTATCTATATGAACAACAATATATCGACTCCTATTTTGGAACTAATTTTATAGGTGAAAAGAAAATTAATTCTAGAATTAATAAACTATTAGCTATTCAAGAAGAATTAAAGAAGCATCAAACCCAATTAATAATAGTAATTGCACCAGGAAAGGGTTTCTTTTATCCTGAATTCATTCCTGATTCCATGAACAAAGAAAGAAGCATCACAAATTATGAAGTTTATACTTCTATCTTAACTAAGTCCAATATTCCATTTATCGATTTTAATGCTGCTTTCTTAAATATGAAAGATGGCTCTGAAATAGTTCTTTATCCAAAAACAGGAATTCATTGGAGTCAAGGAAGCATGCCTCTGATAGTTGATTCAATCCTCAGAAAAATGGAATTGGTTTTGAATAAGAACTTAGTTGATGTTCAAATTGACGATATTAGCAAGTCTTTTATTGCTGACAAACAAGATAGCGACATTGAAAAAGCTTTAAACTTAGGCCTACCTGTTCCTATTCCATTAATGACCTATCCCCAAATAAGCTTTAAAGATGAATCGGCTTATAAGCCTAAAGTAATAAGTATTGCAGATAGTTTTTTCTGGCAATTATATCGTTTAGGTATTCATCAAAAGGCATTTAGTCATGGTGAGTTTTGGTATTATAATCAACAGATTTTTATCGACAAACTACAGATGACAGATGAAGTAAAGAATATCAATTATTCCGAAGCAATAAGAAAAGCTGACATCCTGCTGCTTTTCACCACTGAAGCGAACCTTGACAGATTCCCCTTTGGTTTTATCGAATCTTTTGAACATGCAAGTCAAAATTACATAAACTTGGAGAAAGACATTAGAGCCATGATGAAACAGATTCAATCTGATAAAAAATGGTTTGAAAAAATCCAAGAAAAAGCAAAATCTAGAGGAATCACAGTAGATTCTATGTTATATCTTGATGCTAAATTCATGATAGATCAGAAATACAAATAACTATTAATCAACAACCTGTTCATCTGTACTTACTATTTTATCATTTTTCAGAATTTAACATTCCACCTCAACTAATATTTCTACTTTTGCAGCGAAATTGGTTCCAGCTTATACCAATTTGACTTTATGAAATTCCATATCGTTAAAATGGTATTATCGGATTAATAGGGAATCAGGTGTAAATCCTGAACAGTTCCCGCTGCTGTAAGCTCCATATATTTCGTGGAAAATATGCCACTGGTTCGCAACCGGGAAGGCTTCCACAGAATGGAGTAAGTCAGAAGACCTGCCAACAGATAAAGATTTGAGTGCTTTCGGTGAAAAAGCTAATCATCTGCTGGTTTCCTACACTAGCCGATTGCTTCCTTCAAAGCCTGCCCTCATCTTTTTCAGTTTCTACTGTTTTTGCGAAATAAATAAACAATAAAATGAGCCAGTCAATTATTAAATTTGCAACTCTAATCCTCCTATTCAGCTTTAACTTGCTGGGTCAGGCACAGTATGTGTCGGAAATTATTGATTACAAACCTGCTCCAGGACAATTTACTAACGATGGTGCATTTGGCTCTCCGTATGCTGCACAAAGCATTATTGGAGGAACAAGCGGATTGGTTTCTTTGGGCGCATTTGGCGGTCATATTATTGTAAAAATGGAAGAAAGTGTAGAAAACCATCCCAACAATCCATTTGGAATTGATTTTACCATATTCACCAATGCTTTGCCTGATTGGAGCGAAGCAGCAATGGTAGAAGTCATGAAAGATGAGAATAATAATGGACTGGCTGATGACCAATGGTATCTTTTGGCAGGGAGCGACTATTATTTGAACCAAAGTCAAATGGATTATGCTGTCACTTATTTCAATCCCAATGAAAACTCAGCTACCGATGTACTTTGGGTGGACAGCAATCAAGATTCTGGATACGTTTATAAAAACAGTTTCCACCAACAAAGCTATTACCCATCTCCGATCTTATTCCCTAGTATAAACCAAGAACTTTACACTCTACAAGGCATGAAAGTTGAAGGTGATATTGACCTCTCCACTCCATCCATGATAAAATCTTACGAAAGATACTTTGGCTTTGCAGATAACAGAACCAGAGGCAGCCAACCCTATGACATTCCTGATAATCCTTATACCAGCGACTTAGAAAATTCAGGTGGCGATGCCATGGATATCAGTTGGGCCAGAGATGAAAATGGAAACAGAGTAGCGCTTGACCATATAGATTTTATTAAAATCACCAATGCCATGAATACTTCCATGGGAGGATTGGGGGAAGCTTCCACTGAGATTTCCGGTATTATAGACGTCAGCCCTAATAGCGCTATCACTGGGGAGATCAATTTATTAGCCTTGTCGGATATGCCAAAAACAATAACAATAAACAGGAGCTTACAAGCAGAAGCCATTCATTTTATTTCTGGTATTCCGGCAGCAAGTCAAAATATCATTTGGAACTCCTCAAATACCAATATCGCCACAGTAGATGCCAATGGACTCATTCAGACTCATCAAGCTGGCCTTACCATTATCACTGCAAAAGTTCAAAATCAGGAGTATATTTCGAATAGTTTCGAGATTCTCGTTTCGGAGCCCTCCTCCATCGAAATCATATTAGAATCACAGAGCATTCATTCACAAAGTCAAATTGAAATAAATGCTATCATTAAAGATCAAAATAACGAAGCTATTTTAGGATTAGAAACACTATGGCATGCTAAAAATCCCGAATTATTAGAAATCTTTGAAAGAAACAATGAAACCTATATCAAAGGATTAGAGGAGGGTAATACCTATATCTATGCTCAGGCTGAAGGTTTTCCTCAAATTATTGATTCATTAGCCATACAAATATTAGCAGAAAGCCACAGTAAGAAGGTATATATCACTATCCAAACCGATGACCATAATATACTTTCTCGGCAAGCAGTTAATATTGACCATTTTGACCTTAACCCTTATGTAGATAATGCAGCTCAAGATTACGGAATCGGTAGTGTAGAAAATATAAGTCTAGCCCATGCCATAGCTTCTATTTTTGAAAGCACTGGACTTGGAGAGGATTTTAAATTTAAGGACGACGAAATAGTAGATGGCGCTCTTTACTTATGGAAAGTTCCAGAAGAAGAACATTCAAGTTTAAATTACTACTATGGCTACGGTGGAAACCATAGCGACGATAGTAAATCCAGAACATGGATTATAAAACTAAATGATGATCATTTTGCTAGGAATATGCATCAAATCGAAATACAAGATGAAGATGAAATTCTAATCTATCATGTGCCAGATTCCAGAGAGGAATGGACCATCAATCAAATAACACTAAGCACCTACACCTCAAAACCTGACGAACTCATTACAACTCATTTCATGGAAGAGCGGTGTCAATTCTATGAATCAGGAATTGTAGAATTATTGGAAAGAAAGCCCATTGCAAATGCATTGCTATCATTAAATGAAGAAAGCTTGGTCAATGACGGTCAACAAGTCTCAACTAATTCTGATGGAGAAGCTGAGTTTAGCATCAACATCCTTGGTCAACACCTAATTTCCATAGGAGCACATAAAGCACAAATCATTATTTCCGATGCCACTGGAATTGAAGAACTCAATCCACTCCATTTTACTATTTACCCCAATCCTTTTGAGGATCTTATCCATATAGAATCCTCAGAAAACAATGATATTGATCTTCTGAAAATCTATAATCATCAAGGTCAATTGGTAAAAGAGGTAAAAGAGGCAAAACGAGTAAATCTGGGAGAACTTAAGAGCGGAGTCTATTTAATTCAAGTTTATAGCAAAGGTAATTCCTTCTCCAAAACCATCATCAAAAGATAATGGCTGGGCAAACACTTCTTCATTCTTGGTGGCACTTTGCGAAATCCTTTGTGTTTCTTCGTGGCAAAGCTATTATACAGAGTTTCACAAAGAAGATTATTTATATTTGCACAGAATTATTCTCATTTATTATTGTTGAAATCCACCCCATTGAAAGATTAGATTATACCAATACCTCTGCTTTGAAAATAATAAATATCACAGCTTATAATAGAAGACTATTCTTTAAAATTTTTGCTTTTCTTTCTGTCTCTCTTTTTTGGAGTCAAAATATCAATGCTCAAATCACCAAGGATACTTTTCAATTAAAAACAGTAGAAGTTAAAGCTCAAAAACCCATTGAAGAAGTAGCCATGAGCAAATCGAGGATAGACACCATGGCTTTACAAAGCTTGAGCTCAAAATCTCTATCGAGCCTCATGACGGCCAGCACTCCAGTATTCATAAAATCTTATGGAAGAGGCTCCTCCGCCACCGCTTCTTTTCGCGGAACGGCAGCTTCTCATACTCAAGTCAATTGGAATGGAATGAGTCTCAACTCACCCATGCGGGGCGATGTAGATTTCTCTCAGTTTCCTGTTTATTTTATCGATAGAGTAGAATTGCTTCATGGCGGAAGCTCTTTAAGTGCTGGAAGTGGTGCCTTAGGAGGAAGTATTAGTCTTGAAAACAAAGCAGATTGGAGTAATCGAATTTCAGTAAAATACATTCAACATATAGAGAGCTTTTCTACTTTTAAAGAATTTGCAGAATTGGCCTTGGGGAACTCTAAGTTTCAATCGAAAACTAGAGTTTTTCACGACCAATCAGAGAACGACTTTCCATTCTACAACTATGGAGTACTTCCATACAGAGACGATGTCCAGAAAAATGCGGATTATGAGAAATATGGTTTCCTACAAGAGTTTTATGGGAAATTGAAGAAAAATCATTTGCTCTCTTTAAAAATCTGGGGCCATCATAATTTCAGAAATCTTCCTCAGCTCATGTCTTACGAAGGCTATAACATCGAAGAGATTCAAACACCTGACAGTGTGGATTATCAAATATTCAACAGAATAGAATATCGAGAAGATGAGCAACTAAGAGCTATTGGAGCTTGGAAATACTACATAGGAGATTCAAGATGGGAATTCACAAGTGGTATCAACTATACAAAATTGCATTATTTTCGAAAATCAACAGAATTAGATAATAATTTCAATTCAATAAGTAAAGAAAAATCTAGTTTTAACCACTTGGAATATCAATATAAAGAAGAGGAGTCTCTACACTTTAAAACCTCTTTGGATGCAAATTTTCACCAAGTAGATATTTATGATTCTACCAAAAAAACGGGATATAAGGAAGAACGAGTAGAGTTGAGTTATCTGGCACAGCTCAATCTTCAAATCAACGAAAGAACATCAGCTTATGCCCTCCTCCGAAGCGAATATTATGATGATACTTTCGTTTTTCTCATTCCATCATTGGGTATTGAATATCAATTGGACCAAAAAGATATTTGGAGCATAAAATTTAATGCCAGTCGAAATTACCACAAACCTAACCTTAACGACTTATACTGGATTCCTGGCGGAAACCCAGACCTACTTCCCGAAGACGGGTATACCGCAGAACTGGGTTTAGGTTTTAAACAAGCCAAAAACAATTGGAATTTAGAATCAAACATCAATATCTATGCTTCTATAATTGAAAATTGGATAGTTTGGCATCCCTCTTCCACCGGTGCCATTTATTGGGAAGCAGATAATATTAAGAAAGTTTTTGCCCGAGGAGTCGAATGCACTTTAAAATACAATATGGATTTCTATAGAAATTGGAAACTAAAAACCATTGCCAATTACGCCCTTACCATAACCACCAATGAAAATGCTGTAGAATCTGTTGATGAAAGCAGAGGAAAACAATTAATCTATATTCCTCGTCATACCGCTAATTTAATGATAGGAGTGAATTACAAATCTTGGGAACTAAACATTGACAATTCCATCATTGGAAAAAGGTATACCACCAGCTCTAACGAATTATCAGATTTTGAAAAACCTCTTTTAGCTTATTCTTTAACAAATCTTAGCTTTGAAAAAGGATTTAATTGGAAAAAGCTCAAAGCCAGATTTGGTATTAGAGTTGAGAACATCTTTGACAGAGACTATATGACTGTATTATGGCGTGCAATGCCCGGAAGATATTATTCAGTAAATTTACAAATTGGATGGAGGAAATAGTATGAAGTTTAGAATAAGTAACATTTCAAAATTCTTTTTTGTTTTCCCTAACCCCACGGGGAGCAAAAAAGCATCTGATATAAGTAATCCTATTCTCATTGGTGAAGATGGACCTATTCATTCCTTTCTTAATAGGCAATCTATTTTTAATTGGGCTCCCATCTGGGTCGGGGCAAAACCAATTAAAAATGATTCAGCGAGAAGCTTCTTTTTCGATTGCCCCAACCCCAAGGGGAGCGAAAAAGCATCTGGTTTTAAAAATATTATTTTTCAATTATTAAGTTTAACATCATACTCTTTAATCAGTTTAAAAAACCTCAGCAATTTTCAGCTTTCTCCCCTTGGGGCCGGGGTAAAAAAGATGAAAATTGATTCAATTATAAACCTCTTTTTATTTTTATCTATTTACCTTCTTACAACCTCATGTCAAAAGGAACCAGTAGAAACCATTTATTTCAAATTAAATAATACATCTGGAGTATTTATTACAAACGAAGGAAATTTCATGTATGGAAATGCCTCTTTGAGTTTTTATGATATTGAGAAAAAACGGATTTATAATCACATTTTTTATGCTAGAAACTCAGCTCCTTTAGGAGATGTAGTTCAATCTATGGAAATTCATAACGGACAAGCCTTTATCGTAGTCAACAATAGCGGTAAGGTATATGTTGCGGATGCTAATACTTTAGAGTTTACAGCTAGCATTACTGGTTTAAACTCTCCTCGTTATATTCACTTTCTCAACGACCAAAAAGCTTACATTACAGATTTACATGCCAAAGCCATCACTATTGTTAATCCTAGTACTTATAAGAAAACTGGCAGCATTGATGTGAACAACAATAATCCTAATTACTACCAACACAGTACCGAACAAATGATTCAATATGAGAATTTGGTTTTTACGAATTGTTGGTCTTTTGATAATCAAATTTTAGTTATCGATAGCAATACTGATCAAGTTATAGATTCCATAGAAGTTCCGGCTCAACCCAGTAGCATGGTGATGGACAAGAATAATAAAATCTGGGTTTTATGCGATGGTGGATATGCCGAAAGTCCTTATGCACACGAAAGGCCAGCTCTAGTAAAAATTGATGCTCAAAGCTTAGAAATCGAAAAGCTTTTTCGATTTGATTTAGAAGACAACCCTTCCGAATTATGTATTAATGGAAGCCAAGACACGCTTTACTTCATCAATCGCCATGTATTTAGAATGACCACAGAGGAGCCTCAGTTTCCAGAAGTCCCTTTTGTAGAAAGTAGTTATACTGGAGTTTATGGAGGCTTTTATGGCTTGTCCATCCACCCCACCTCTTCACAAGTTTATATTGCAGATGCCATAGATTATCAACAAAACGGAATTATTTATAGATACCATCCTCAAGGTCATCTGTTGGATTCTTTTAAAGCTGGCGTGAACCCTGGAAGTTTTTGTTTTAAGATGGAATAAGCTTGAAGTCTTGAATTGGCATTTTTCTAAGCCAAGGAAAAACAGCATATTTGCAGCATATTTAGAACCAAACCATGAAGCTCAAATTTAATATTAAAGAAAAGCTAGAGATATTTCCTTTTGCGCAATTATACCTATCTCTCAGTATTATGTTTGGTACATGGGTTATCTATATCCCAAGCATCATCGAAAAGCTAAATATGAATGAAGGACAGTTGGGAATCGCCTTGTTCTTTGCTGCATTTGGTTCGGTATCCTCTCTTCCATTTGGAAAAAAGATTGTGACATCAATTGGGGAAGGTAAATCGTCTTTAATAAGCATTTTAATGGTTGCTATTTTTATCAGCACCTTATTTATCTCCCCATCCTTTTATTGGCTTTGTTTTACCATGTATCTATTTGGAATCAGTTCTGGTATCATGCAAGTTGCCATCAACTCCTTAGTTGCCACCGTTGAAAGAGAAAGACAAATAAATATCATGTCCACTTGCCATGGATTCTTCAGCCTAGGTGCAATGATATCTGCTGGCTTTGGGACCATTATTATTGTCCTGCTCAATAATCCACTTTTACATATTCTTCTGGCTTTAGCTAGTGTCATACTCCTTCAAATTCTCTTCAAAAAGAAATACTTTCACATCGTTAATAAAACACAGGAGACCGAAAGTGCCCCAACAAGAAGCGCCATCAAAAACAAAACGCTGTGGCTTATTGGAGCCATTGCCATTATAGGAATGGTATCGGAAGGCGCCATTGCCGACTGGAGCGGCTTATATTTAAAAGACATCGCCAAGACCAATATGAATTACCTAGGGCTTGGTTATGCAGGATTTTCATTGGCCATGACCATCGGACGTTTTAGCGGTGACTATCTGAGTTCAAAATTTGGAGCATGGCAAATTATTCTTGCTGGATACGTTCTAGCTTTAATAGGTTTTTCATTGGTTTTATTAGGCCATCCCCTAGTTAGTATTGTTGGATTCTTCACCGTTGGATTAGGCTTCTCCATCATTGTACCCGAAGTATACCGTCTCTCTGCAAATATTGAAGGAGTAAATCCCGCCAGCGGTATCGCTTTTATGGCTGGCGTAGGCTATGTAGGCTTTTTAACTGGGCCTGTTGTTCTTGGATTTTTAGCAGAGCATTTTGGGCTTCAGATTAGTTTTAGTGTTTTATTAGTTTCCGTTTTTCTAGGTTTCATTTTAAGTATATTTATTTGGGCTAGAAAACGCGCTTGATAAAAGCTCAAAAAAAAAACACTATTCTTTATCTAAATACGAATCAATCCTTTTGAAATATTAAAAAACTACTCTGGTTTAGAAGTCCGAAATACATTTACTTCTAGCTTCAGGCTCCTACCTTCCAACCACAATATTTGCAGAATCTGAAACAGTAAAGTGCATGATTTTTTCTAAGAAATAAAACCAATAAATCACAAATTCACCTCCTTCTTAACTTTTCATAAACACTGCTTAACAAATTTTAACCGCGGATTTTTTCAACAATCCGATGGGCTGAGTATATTTGCACATCTTAATTAAAACGAATGCAAAATGATGCAAACAGATATTAGAGAATTGAATGAAAGAATTAGGTTAGAAAGTTCATTTATCGATGTTCTAAGCCTCGAAATGAATAAAGTAATTGTTGGGCAAAAGCACATGACCGAAAGTTTAATGATCGGTTTGCTCTCCAATGGTCACATTTTATTAGAAGGAGTTCCTGGTTTAGCTAAAACTTTAGCCATTACTACTCTATCAAAAGCTGTGGATGGGAAATTTGCCCGTATTCAGTTCACCCCTGACCTTTTACCTGCCGACCTTTTGGGTACTATGATTTATAGCCAGAAGAAAGAAGAGTTTCAAATTAAAAAAGGACCCATCTTCGCCAACTTCGTTTTGGCAGATGAAATCAATCGTAGTCCGGCAAAAGTTCAATCGGCGTTATTAGAAGCCATGCAGGAACGTCAAGTTACAATAGGCTCTGAGACTTTTCCTCTTCCCTTGCCATTCTTAGTAATGGCCACACAAAATCCTATTGAACAAGAAGGAACATATCCTTTACCTGAAGCTCAAGTGGATAGATTTATGCTGAAAGTAGTGATTAACTATCCTAAGCAAGAAGAAGAAATGCAAATTCTTCGTCAGAATATTTCCAACACTTTCGAAACGGTAAATGCAGTGGTTAAACCTGAGGATATTATCAAAGCTAGAGAAGTTGTAAGAGAAGTGTACTTGGATGAAAAGATTGAAAAGTATATCACCGATATCGTATTTGCCTCTCGTTATCCTGCCAAATTCCGCATGGAAAAACTAGAGCCCATGATTGCCTTTGGTGGTTCTCCGCGTGCAAGTATTAGCTTAGCCCTTGCTGCAAAAGCCTATGCCTTCATCAAAAGAAGAGGTTATGTGGTTCCAGAAGACATTAGAGCAGTAGCTCATGATGTATTGCGCCATAGAATTGGTTTAACTTACGAAGCGGAAGCTGAAAATATTACTTCTGTCGACATCATCAACGAAATCTTGAATACTGTTGAAGTACCTTAAGGAGTATTAATTGAGGATTTATGATTTCAGATTGAGGATGTTTGAATGAGGATTAACCTTTCATTTAATAATTAAAAAAGCGAAACTTGACTGCAAAAGAGATATTTAAGAAGGTTCGAAAGATAGAAATCAAAACCAGAGGATTGAGTAATCAAATCTTTGCTGGCCAATATCACTCTTCTTTTAAAGGAAGGGGAATGGCTTTTAGCGAGGTTCGAGAATATCAATATGGCGATGATGTGCGTAATATCGATTGGAATGTAACTGCGCGTTTCAACCACCCTTTCATCAAAATATTTGAGGAGGAGCGAGAAATGACAGTAATGTTATTGATTGATGTTTCGGCTTCTCATCAGTTTGGTACTGTAGAATCTTTTAAACAAGATGTACTTACAGAAATATCTGCTGTTCTTGCTTTCTCAGCCATTAAAAATAATGATAAAGTAGGTGTTATTTTCTTTAGCGATAAGATTGAAAAATTCATTCCACCTAAAAAAGGAAGTACACATATTTTAAGAATCATTAGAGAATTGGTGGATTTCAAAGCGGAGAGTAAAGGAACGGATGTTTCTGAAGCTTTGAAATTCTTAACCAATGCCATTAAAAAACGTTGTACTGCTTTTGTGCTATCCGATTTCAAAAGCCCCAACTTTAAGGACGCTTTAAAAATTGCCAGCAATAAGCATGATTTAATGGCGGTTCGGATTTTCGACCAAAGAGAAAATGAAATTCCTAATGTGGGTTTAATTCAAGTGGAAGATTCCGAAACAGGAGAAACCAAATGGATAGATACCGCTAGTGCTGCCATCCGAAGATTCTATGCTGATTCTGCCCGAAAGAATGAAATCCTAACCAAAGAAACTTTCAAAAAATCGGGAGTCGATTTGGCAGAAATTAGCACTGGAACTGATTATGTTAAGCCTTTGGTGGCCATGTTTAAAAAACGAGAAGCACGAGCCTAATGAAAAACAATTGGAAACTAATCATATTATTATTGGCATTGAGCTGGAATAGTTTTGCTCAAAATGTATCGGTGAGTTCTGATACTAATGCTATTTTAATTGGTGAACAGGTGAAGCTTGATTTAAAATATCAATTACCCGCCAACAAACTCGGTCTCTTCCCTGTATTTAATGACACCATTACCTCCCTTTTAGAGATTGTCTCTAGAACTAATATTGATACAATATTTACAGAAGATGGTCAGCAATTATTACAACAACAGCTCGTCATCACCTCTTTTGACACAGGCTATCATATTATCCCTCCGCTCCCATTTGGATTAATGGAGAAGGGAGATACTACTTTTCAAGTCCTACAAAGCGAACCCCTTCTTTTGAATGTATTTACTGTTGAAGTAGATACCACCAAAGATATTAAGCCTATTGTTAGACCCATGGCAGAGCCATACACCATCGCTGAGTTTTTACCATGGATAGCTTCAGCCTTTGCTTTTGGATTGGTTATTTTTGCCATTTTCTACTTCATTAAGAGGAAGAAAAAGAACAAACCTCTATTCCAAAAGAAAGAGAAACCAAGTCTTCCACCACATGAACAAGCCATTCTCGACCTAGAAAAACTCAGGCTGAAAAAACTTTGGCAACAAGATCAGCTAAAGGAATACCATACCGAGCTTATTGATATTATTAGAGTTTATATTGAAGGTAGATTTGGTATTCAAGCAGCAGAAATGGTGAGTTTCGAAATCATGGACTCGCTTAAAAAAGAGAATATCAATACTGAAGCCCTTCAAAAGCTGCAAGCTTCTTTAGAATTATCGGATTTGGTAAAGTTTGCTAAATCTGGAGCTTCGGCTATTGAAAATGATACCAGCTTGAATAATTGTACAGACTTTGTAAACGAGACGAAACAATTGATTATAAAAGCGGTACAAGAAATGAAGCCAACAGAAAACAAGGAGGTAAAAGATGTTCAATAATATTGATTTCGCAAATCCGGGATATTTCTGGCTCCTTTTACTCATTCCTGCTCTTACCGCATGGTATTGGTGGAAGCATAAAGGTAATTTTGCCAAAATGAGAATTTCTAGTTTGGAGAACCTAAAAGGCGCTCCAATCAGCTTACGCCAAAGACTTATTCATCTTCCCTTTGCACTAAAAATGCTAGTACTTGGCTTACTCGTTATTGCGATTGCCAGACCTCAAACCAGCAGCAAAAGAGAGGATGTCTCCGTAGAAGGTATCGACATCATGATGGCATTGGATGTTTCCAGCAGTATGTTAGCACAAGACCTCAAGCCCAACCGTTTGGAAGCTTCTAAAAAAGTAGCCATTGACTTCTCCAAAGGAAGACCCAACGACAGAATGGGATTGGTGATATTTAGTGGAGAAGCTTTTACACAATGCCCTTTAACTACTGACCATACCGTCCTTGGTAGTTTATTCACAAATGTTAAAAGTGGAATGATAGAGGATGGTACAGCCATTGGCGACGGACTTGCCACAGCCATTTCTCGTTTAAAAGATAGTAAGGCCATTAGTAAAGTCATCATATTACTAACTGATGGAGTGAGCAATATGGGAGCTTTGGATGCTTCTTCGGCTGCTGAAATTGCAAAAATGTATGGCATTAGAGTTTATACCATAGGTGTGGGAACTATGGGAACTGCTCCCTACCCTGTTCAAACTCCTTTTGGAACTCAGATGCAACAAATGGAAGTAAAAATAGATGAACCATTACTGAAACAAGTAGCGGCATTAACTGATGGTAGATATTTTAGAGCGACAAGCAATAAAAAGCTACAAGAAATCTATCAAGCCATCGATGAATTGGAGAAGTCAAAAATAGACGTAACGGTATTTAGTAAAAAAGGAGAAGAATTTCATATTTGGGCTATAGCGGCCGCTTTATTATTTCTTCTACTCCTTATATTAAAGTATACTTGGTTAAAAACATTGCCTTAAGAAATTATAAATGATAAAATTTGAAGACATAAACTATTTGTATTGGCTAGCAGCCTTGCCCGTTTTCTTCGTGCTTTTCTATTATATGATTTTGCAGAGGAAAGCCAGAATGAAAAAACTGGGTGAATTATCATTAGTAAAAAAACTAATGCCGGAACAACCTAAGCAGAAACTGTGGTGGAAATTTGGTGTCTACTCCGTAATATATACATTTATCATTATTGGTTTAGCCAATCCACAAATAGGAAGTAAGCTAGATAAGGTAGAGAGACAAGGAGTGGATTTGATGATTGCCTTGGATGTATCCAATAGTATGTTGGCGGAAGACATCAAACCCAACAGGTTAGAAAGAGCCAAACGGGCCATCAGTAAGCTAGTTGACCAGCTCGAGGGAGACAGAATAGGAATTGTAGTATTTGCCGGAAGAGCTTATACTCAATTACCCATCACCTCGGACTATAGCGCAGCCAAACTCTTTATCAATACCATAGATACAGACGTAGTCCCAACACAAGGGACTAGTATTGGACAAGCCATCAATTTATCGATGGAGGCTTTTGAAAAGAGTAAGCATGACAAGGCTATTATCGTCATTACTGATGGAGAAGACCATGAGGACAATCCAGTAGCTGCAGCTGAGGAGGCTGTTAAAAATAACATCAGTGTTTATACCATTGGTATCGGTTTACCAGAAGGCGCTCCTATTCCGACTTATTCTAATGGCCAAAAGACGGGTTTCAAAAAGGACTTAAGCGGAAAAACCGTTGTAACCAAGCTCGATGAAATCACGCTTCAAAAAGTAGCTGCCGCTGGAAAAGGAATATATGTCCGAGCCAATAACACCACTGCAGGTTTAAAAGATGTATTTGATCGCATCAATAAAATGGAAAAGCAAAAATACGAGGCCAAAATCTTCTCCGATTATGAAGATCGTTTTCAAATATTCTTAGCCTTAGCTTTATTTTTCTTAGTGATGGATTTATTTATCACCGACAAACGTAGCAAATGGGCTGGCAGATTTAATATTTTCGAAACAAAAACAAGCAAAAATGAATAATACAAACAGAAATATTGTCTTGTTTTTTATCCTGCTTGGATTCATCATACCAATGACGAGTCTAGCACAATCAGACAAGAAATTGGTTCGCCAAGGAAATAAAGAGTTCCAAAATGGGAACTTCAACGAAGCTGAGATTAACTACCGTAAAGCTTTGGATAAGAATCCTCAGAAACAATCGGCACAGTTCAACTTAGGTGATGCTTTATATGAACAAGAAAACTACGAAAAAGCGGCAGAAGTCTTTGCTAACAGCAGTGTTGAGAAAATATCTAATTTTGAAAAATCCAATACGGCCTATAATCTTGGAAACTCCTTTTTAAAAGGAGGAAAGCTGAACGAAAGTATTGCGGCCTATAAGCAAGCTTTAAAATTTAATCCTGAAAACGAAGAAGCTCGTTATAATTTGGAATATGCTCGCCAAAAGCAAGCTCAACAAGAGCAACAAAATCAAGATCAAAATAAAGACGACAAGCAAGATCAGGATAAGGACAAGCAAGATCAGAATCAAGATCAACAGGAACAAAACAAAGACCAACAGGAGCAAAACCAAGATCAGCAACAACAAGATCAACAGAACCAAGACCAACAGCAGCAAGATCAACAAAATCAACAAGGCAACCAAAACGAACAACAAGCGCAAAAGATTAGTAAAAAAGATGCAGAACGAATGTTGGAAGCTTTAAAGAATAATGAAAAGAAAACTTTAGAGAAACTGAAAAAAGAAAAGAAAAAGAATGCCAAAGTTATTAAGTCGGAAAAAGATTGGTAAAACGGCTTAGACACTGAAACTTTGCGTATTGATATAGGAAATATATAGGTAATGATTACTTTTGCCAACTAATTTAGAGAATACTTAAAATAACATGAAGCGAATCATCATATTTTTCATCCTCATGCTTGGCTTGTATGGCATACAAATGCAAGCAGCAGAAGTGGACTTTAAGGTTTCCGCACCAGCTCAAGTGCGACTTGGAGAACGATTTCGACTCACTTATCAGATTAACGCTGATGTGGATCAGTTTACACCTCCAGCTTTATCAGGGCTACAAATACTTAGTGGACCCAGCCGAGGACAGAATAGCAGTATTCAGATCATCAACGGAAAGGTTTCTCAGAATATAAATGTCAGTTATACTTATATACTAGCTGCAACACAAGAGGGTAAAGTTGAAATTCCCGCTGCAGAAATTAAGGTTAATGGAAAATCCTATCAATCCACAACTAAAACTATCAATGTTGTTAAAGCAGGACAAAGTCCTAACCAATCTACTAAGACACAAAGCTCATCTAATGAAAACAAAGGAAGTCTAAAAGCTGACGATGTGTATATAAAGGCGTTCAGCAATAAAAAATCAGCATATCTTGGCGAACAAATCATAGTTTCTTATAGAATTTACACCAAAGTCCCAGTTTCAAATTTAAGCATAGATAAACTTTCGTCTTTCAATGGTTTCTGGAATGTAGAGCTATTGGAAAATAATGGAAAACTAAATCAAAGAAATGAAATCATTAATGGAGAAGAATATATTGTTGCGGATTTAAAAAGGACAGCATTATTTCCTCAAAAAACAGGCAAGTTAGAAATTGAACCCATGTCCTTGTCTTGTGTAGTGCAAGTTCAAACGAGTAATAAAAGAACTTCATCCAACGATCCTTTCTTCGATAGCTTCTTTAATGATCCCTTTTTTAGTAATAATTACAGAAATATTGAAAAGACACTTTTTTCTAATCAGTTGAATTTAGAAATAAAAGACCTCCCAAATGCCAACAAGCCCGTAAATTTTACAGGAGCTGTAGGCCAATATTCCTTAGGTTCTAATATCGATCATAGAGAACTAATGGCCAATGAAGCCATCACCTTGAAGTATACCATTAGTGGCCAAGGCAATGTGGATTTACTTCCTGATTTAAATGTCAGTTTTCCTGCAGATTTCGAGGTTTACGATCCTAAGATTTCTACAAAAACCAGAAAAAACAAAGAAGGTATTAATGGTTACAAAACTTATGAATACACCGTAATACCAAGAAGTGCTGGAACCTATGAAATTCCTACTGTTGAGTTCTCCTATTTCGACCCCGTTAAAAAACAATATAAAAAATTAAGTAGTGATTCTTATGAAATAAAGGTGAATAAATCTAATAATACCAATCAGCAAAATGTAACTTACGGAGGAAGCTCAAAAGAAGACATTCGTTATATTGGAAAGGATATTAGATACATATTCCTAATGCCATTCGAATTGGAACCATATGAGCATTTTTTCTTTGGCTCTTATTCATTCTATATTCTTCTTATCAGCCCTATTATTATCATGCTATTTATCATCATGGTATGGCAGCGAGAAAGAAAAAGAAGAGGAAATACCAGTTTAATGAAAAACAAAAACGCTACAAAAGTGGCCAAAAAACGATTGAAAAAATCTCATGAGTTTTTAAAGGCACACCAAGAAGCAGACTTCTATAATGAAATAGGCCAAGCTTTATGGGGCTATGTGAGTGACAAATTCAACATTCCACTATCGGAATTATCCAGCGATACTGTAAATGATAAATTGTTAGAAAAAGGAGTTAATGAAAATGTGATTCGAGAATTTATTGATACATTAAATAATAGTGAATTTGCACGCTTTGCACCAGGTGATAAAGATAGTATGATGGAAAAAGTCTATCAACAAGGATTAAATATCATCAGTAAAATTGAAGACCAATTAAAATAATAAGAAACATGAAAGCAAAAATAATCATTACTTGTCTTGCGGTCTTATTTTCTTTGGGGTCTTTTGCACAAGATTTCTCAAACAAAATTATTACTGCCCAAGACTTATATGCTGAAGCAAAATACGATACAGCAGCAGTAGTTTATCAATCCATAATCGACAGCGGATATCAATCTCCAGAACTATATTACAACTTAGGCAATACCTATTTTAAATTGCAGGAAATACCAAGTGCCATATTGTATTACGAAAAAGCTTTAAAGCTGAAACCCAGCGATGAAAACATTATTTTTAATCTTCAACTATGTAATTCAATGATTCCAGATAGAATTGAAGAAATACCTAGATTATTTTTCATTAATTGGTATCAAAGCCTATACAATCATTTCCCCATAGATGTATGGGCAAAAATAGGATTGATCCTATTTTCATTTTTCGCATTGCTACTAACCATATATTTCCTCTCCAACAAAATCATTATCAAGAAATTAGGTTTTTGGACTGCATTTGTATTTTTAAGCTTATCTGTATTTACTTTTTTTCTGACTTATCAGAAGTACTCATCTTTTAAACAGCATGATGAAGCCATTATCTTCACTCCTAGCATCACTGTAAAAAGTTCTCCCGCCAAAAGCAGTGTCGATTTATTTGTTATTCATGAAGGAACAAAAGTGAGCATACTTGATCAGGTAGGTGAGTGGAAGAAAATCAAAATTCAGAATGGAAGCATTGGTTGGATCGAGAGCGAAAACATGGAAATTATATAGCGATTTTGGGTCATTTCTGACATGATTTTTGAGCTCACAAGACATTTTGGAAGCCAAATCCGAACCGAAATCCAAAAAAGGGATGAGAATTTTAGTGAAAATCCGCCTCTTTTTGATTGATATTAGCCATTTCCACTTAAAAGTTTCCCCTAATTTCGAAATGCTTACCTCAGAAAAACACTTAGTAATAAAACCCTTATCTTTTACCGTACATATACCTGATATTAAATATCTTAGACCAATATCAAACGCAAATTATTTATGATGAATCATGCTCGTTAAATTATTTTAACATAATTAGATGTAAAACATCAATAAAACCTTAAAATATGTTAAAACAAATTGGTTTCGAAAATTTGTAATCAATCAAATTTAATGTACCTTGTGCCACTATTTTAGAAATATTACGAAATTAATTCAAAATAAAAACAAGCGGGTATGAAAAATAGATTTTTACGATTTACCTTTGTAGTTTTTCTTGCAGGTTTAACATCAGTTTTGATGGCCTTTTCTGTTGATGGAAATGACAATAATCCTATCAACAAGAATTCAAAAATGACATCTGGTGAGTACTTCTCCAAAATCAAGACGAATCAGCACACTGGAACCATTTCCATTACTGATGTGATTTCAGCGAGAGAATCATCTCAATTAATGAGTCATTTTAAATCGCAAGCATCCACTTACCAATGGACTTCAATGGGACCACTCAACTATGGTGGACCAACAAAAGCAGTGATCATCGATAACACTGACGCAAGTGGTAACACATTTTTCGCCGGTAGTACTTCTGGTGGTTTATGGACATCTACAAATTATGGCGCTACTTGGTCCATGGTTCAGTTAGATGATGTATTGAATGTTTCTTCTATCTGCCAAGCAGATAATGGAACTATTTATGTAGGTACTGGAGTAAGCCTTGAGCCTGCAGCAGATAAGCTTTCAGAAGGTAGTACTATTGGAAAAGGGATATACAAATCAACCAACGGAACTACGTTTGAGTTAATGCCAGGTACAGCACCTGATGGCTCTAACCCTGAAGGTGATTGGGCATTTATCCAGAAATTAGCCGTTGATGGTTCTGGAAATTTATTTGCAGCAACCAATACTGGTTTAAAGTATTTTAATGGAGCTGAATGGACTATGGCAAAAGCAGGTGATACTGAACTTTCAGGAAAGAGCTGCGATGTTATAGTAAAGAATGGTTCTGTTATAACAGCTGTAGCAGGAAATGCATATATTTCTACAGGAAGTGCAATAGGTTTCACATTAATTTCTGGAGAAGAAGAAGGAATGCTACCTTCAGGTTCATTTGGAAATATTAAATTTGATATCTCAACAACGAATGCTGATTATATTTATGCAAGTTACGTAACTACAGAAGGCTCATTACATAATGTTTATGTAACTACTGATAAAGGTTTGACTTGGAGAGTAGTTTATCCTGGAGGCTCTTCAATTGGTGATATCTATTATGGTCAAGGATTAAGAAATAATGCCATTGCGGTTTCTCCTACGGACGAAAAGAAAGTGTACCTTGGAGCCTACGATGTTTATCAAGGATATGAATCACAATCTACTGGTTATTATAACTGGACTCAAATAACAAATGGTAATTTCCCCCCTTACCCTAATGGTTTTACTTCAAACTATGTTCATTTTGGTATAAATACCATTGTATTTGATGCCTCAAGAAATGGAAATGCCATTATTGGTAGTGATGGAGGAATGAGCCTCACAACAAATGGTTTTGGTAGTACAGAAATTATTAACCGTGGCTATAACACTTCTGAATATTTTACAGTAAACGCATCTAAAGGGGGGGCTGTATTAGCAGGTTCTCAATTTAATGGTGTTCATAGAATTGAAGACAATGGCTCTAAGCAAGCAATTGAAATGCTAGTGGGCAAATTTGGTTCTGCTAGTGCTGAAACAGGTGGTTATAACCATATCAGTTTTATCAACCCTGAATTTGTAGTTTGTTCTGATGAAAATGGTAATTTCTGGAGATCAGAGGACGACGGTATAAATCAAGACCCAACTATTATAAATGACATTGAAATAGGTGAAGAGTTTATGACTCCATTTTTAATGTGGGAAACAACAAATGACCCTTATTCTACAGATACAGCAGAATTTGTAGCTCGTACAAGAGCTTACCAAGCTGGTGAAGAAGTTTATGTACAAAGTAATTCTTATGAGTTTCCATTCAAAGCTATTTTAGACCAAAATGTTGATTCAGCAGGGACTGCTCTTGTTCGAGATATCGTTTCTACAAAAGCTTTCATAGCAACACAAGATGCTGTTTATATGACCACAGGAATGCTTGACTATACAGCAATTCCTACTTGGTGGAAAATTAGCGAGATTGAAGGCCTACCAACTTGTATGGCATATTCGGCAGATGCTAATTATGTTTGGGTTGGTACTTTAGAAGGTAAGTTATATAGACTTTCAAACATCTCTAGAGCTCATTCAGAAGAACAAGCCGACATTAACAGACCTGGCTGTATTATAGCAACACAAGAAATTGCGTTATCTACAAGCCAAGCGGTTACTTCTGTTTCAGTTGATCCTAAAGATGCTGAGAACATTGTTTTCACTCTAGGAAACTATGGCAACACGGATTATGTTTTTGCTTCTACAAACGGCATGAGTGATGCACCTGAGTTTTCAAGTATTCAAGGAAACCTTCCAAAAATGCCAGCTTATGCCTCTTCTTTTGAAGTAAATGCTGATGGTCTTGTTTTTATTGGTACTGAAAATGGAATGTTCATCACATCGAATTTTGATGCAAATCCTGTTGAATGGATCTATGAAGATGCTGCATTTGGTAATGTTCCTGTATTTGCCATCAGACAACAAAATGTTAATTGGCCTTCTGCTAAATTCCCAGTAGGAGATAATTATTTATTCTATGCAGGAGCCAATAATTATGGAGCCATGTATGTAGGTACATTTGGCGGTGGAGTATATGTGAGTAAAGACTTTGTTGGTTTTGAAGAGTTTAACGCTCCTATTGCTAAGGAAGGAAGTATTGAGCTCTATCCAAATCCTGCACAGAACCTAATTAATATTGCTTATCATGCAATAAATAGTTCATCAGTAAGTGTAGATATATTTGACCTTAGTGGTAAACTAATTATGAATCAACAATTCAACAATCAAGCAGATCATTCAAATTTAGAGCTTGATCTTTATAACCTTCAAAACGGTTCATATATTGTTAGATTAACAGATGGTCAGAAGCAATATCAAACTAAATTGGTTATTTCTAAATAGTTATTAATAAATAAAAGATATAATGATGAAGAAATTTTACGGAATATTTATCATGTTATTAGTGGTACAGCTAGGATTTGCTCAAAAAGTGACCGTACCGCAACTTACATCACCCGAAAATGAATTTGAAACAGCTATGCCAGATGCAGTTTTGGATTGGGTAGCCGTTTCAGGAGTTGGAGAAATCACCTATCATGTACAATTAGCAACTGATGCTAGTTTTACAAACTTAGTTGTTGATGAAAACCAGAATGAGATCTCTGCTTATTATAATAGTAACTTACTATTTGGTCAAGAATACTTTTGGAGAGTAAAAGCCACGGATAACAATGGTACTTCTGAATGGAGTGATACCTTTACATTCTCTGTTTTTACAGAAGTTGAACTTTCTAAGCCAAATGATGGTAAAGATGGTATTGACATTTTAGCGGAACTAAAATGGAAAAACAGAAGTAATGGTGAGACCATTGTAGGTGTTGGTGGATTTGATATCGACATTGACACTGTAAATACTTTTGACAGCCCATACCACAGCATGATCAATGCTGAAGGTGTTGTTTTCGAACAAATTACCGACTATCTCCTTTTTGGGAAAGTACATTATTGGAGAGTTAGAGCTATGCATGCAGATGGATTTAGCCCATGGTCTGAAATTAGAGAGTTCGAAACAGTACCTACTGTTGAACTAGACAAACCCAGTAACAATACCACTGACGAAGAGTTTGACCTAACTCTAAAATGGGACAAATTAGGTGATGAAGGTGATGATTTTGAATATACATTAGAAGTTAGTACTGATGAAGTATTTACAGAACCTGTTACTATTATTACTCTAAATGATGAAGCAGAACCTGACTTTTTAAAATTTGGCCATGAATATTGGTGGAGAGTGAAAGCAACTACTCCTACTAGTACATCTCCATGGTCTGAAGTTTATAAATTCACCATGATAGCTTCACCAGAATTAACAAGTCCTGAAAACAATCAGGAAGTAAATACACTTCGCCCTAAGCTAGAGTGGGAAACTATAGAAGGTGCTGCTGGTTATGAAATTGTTTTAAGTGAAAATGCTGATTTATCAGATGGAATGATGTATACAGTTGACAATAACACAGGTAGCTATCCTCTTCCAGTTTTAGATAGAAATACTAGCTATTATTGGTCGGTTAAAGCGACAAGAGAGAATGATGATTCTGAGTATGCTGAAACTTTTATGTTTAATATTATTAATGTAGGAGTTGAAGAATTAACTAACATCTCTGAAGTAAGCTTATTCCCAAATCCTGCTACTACATCTATGGCTTTATCTTTTATTGCTAAACAAAGTGGTAATCTTGATATTGTAATTTCTGATATTTTAGGAAAAACTGTTTCCAATCAATCTGTTGATGTAAAAACAGGACTTTTTAATGAAAATATTAACATAGAAGATTTAAACCAAGGAATTTATTTCTTAGAATTAAATCAAAACAACGAAAGCAAAGTAATTAGATTTTTAGTGAAATAATTACAAAACAAATATTCTAAAAGAGCTACTCCAAAAGAGTGGCTCTTTTTTTTGTTATACGATTTTCATAATCTTTCCGTTTATCAACAATACGATGTTATCATCTATCAAAGCTTAGCTTTAGCCAGTTTTCATTTGTTGGTAATTTAGCAATATCAAATATTATGACCATGCGAAAAAGATTATTCTATAGCATATTAAGTTTATCATTATCCCTTTTCTCTGCCAACTACTTGGCGGCACAAAGCTCTCAGGCCAATAAGGAGTTCCAGTCTCAACAACTTCTACTAAGCGATTTAACAGAAAATAATAGGCTTTTAGCGGCTCAAACCCTCATTCATGATTTAAAAAAGGGAAGGGCAAACCTAAGTCAATTATCAGATTTAGAATATTATAATGCATTAATTTCCCTAAAACTAGATCTAAGAGAAGGACCAGGATTAGTAGAGAAATTTGAAAATGACTATCCCCATTATAGTAAACTCGAAACTTTGAAAAAAGAAAGAGGAGACTACTATTTTAAGCATAAGAAATTCAAAAACTCGGTAGTTGAATACGAACAAGTACGCCCAGCAAATCTGGAACCAGAGGATAGAAACACCTATTTCTTCAAATTGGCTTATAGCTACTTCATGAACGACAAGCCCAAAAAAGCCAAGACTAATTTCTATAAAGTAAAAGACAGCAAATCTTCTTATGCACATTCTGCCACCTACTATTATGCACATATCAACTATGATGAGAAGAATTTCCCTTCAGCATTAAAAGGATTTGAAAGTCTTCGGGATAATTCAACTTTTAAATCTATTGTCCCTTATTACATTTGCCAAATATTCTACCAAGAAGAAAATTATGATAAACTTTTAGAAACAGCTCCTGCCCTTTTTGAGGAGGCCAGAGGTCCAAGGAAAAATGAAATTGCCAAATTAGTGGGCGATGCCTATTTCAAACAAGAAAAGTATGATAAAGCCATAGAGTATTTAGAGTTCTACAAGTCTAATAGCAATTCTGGATATGAAAAATCGGATTATTACCAGTTGGCTTTTGCCTATATGAAAGTTGATAATTATGAAAAAGCCATTAAGTACTTCGAGAAAGTAGGGAACAAAAACGCAGCTATTTCACAAAATGCCTTATATAATCTTGGCAATTGCTATCTAAAAACCAATCAAAAAGAGTTTGCTGGAAAAACTTTTTATGCGGCCTATCAAATGGATTTTGATAAGACCATACAAGAAGATGCCATGTTTAACTTTGCTAAGATATCTTTTGAACTGAGCAACGACCCTTATAATCGAGCCATTACAGCTATAGACACTTACATCAAAAACTATCCCAATTCACCTCGGAAAAACGAAGCATATGGCTATTTGGTCAATTTATTTCTCTCCTCTAAGAATTATAAAGGAGCCTTATCCGCTATTGAAAGCATCCCCAATAGAAGTGAAAACCTCAATAAAGCCTATCAAAGAATTGCCTTCAATAGAGCTACAGAACTCTATCAAGAATCCAGATATACGGATGCTTTTGACCTTTTTGAAAAATCGCGCAAGTATCCATCCGACAAAAAGATGAGTCTGCAAGCAAAATTCTGGGCTGCCGATTGTCAATATCAAATGAAAAGCTATTATAAAGCCATTAAAGCATGGAAAGAACTTGCAAGCGATTATAAGATCCATCAAATTAATGAAGCCAATAAACTTAATTATAATATTGCTTTTTCTTATTATAGATTAGATGATTATTCAAATGCTATAGAATGGTATTCAAAAGTAATCAATGACAGAAAATCACCTGAGAAATTAATAGCGGATGCCTATTTAAGAAGTGGAGACTGTTACTATCTTCTTAAAGATTATAGAAATGCCATTACCTATTATGGATCAGCTTTCGATTTAAAACAATCCAACGCCGACTATGCCCTCTACCAAAGAGCATTAGCCCATGGTGCTGATGGTAACCTTCAACAAAAGACGGAGGAGTTAAATTACTTCTATTCCCAATATCCGAAATCAGATTTAGGGGATGATGCCTTATATGAACTAGGGACAACCTATCTGATCTTCGAACAAAGTCAAAAAGCCATCAATAGCTTCAATAACTTGGTGAAAGATTATCCTAACAGCCCTTTTAAAAGACAAGCCCTTTTAAAAATTGGGTTAACCTATTATAACATGGACAAAAAGCAAGAGGCTTTACAAGTATTGAAGCAAGTAGTTCAAAATTATTCTGGTACTAAAGAATCAAAGGAAGCACTAGTAAGTATCCGAAATATATACGTAGAATCGAATGCAGCTGATGATTTCTTTGTTTATGTAAAGAATATTCCGTTCGTAAATATTAGTAATAATGAGCAAGATAGTATCACCTATATGGCCACAGAAAATGTATATATGAACGGGAATTGCCGAGAAGCAGTACCTGGTTTTAATCATTATTTAGAGAAATATCCACAAGGTGCTTTTAGTATTAACGCTCACTTTTATAGAGGCGAATGCTTGCTTAAAACCAGTGAATACGATCTAGCCCTACTCGACTATCAGTTTGTATTGACTAACTCAAAAGCCGCCTTTAGAGAATCCTCTCTTCTTAAATCGGCACGAATATATAGATACAACAAAAACTATGTAATGGCTCTTAGAAACTATCAACAACTGTTTAATATTGCTTCTAGCGAGATATATCTCTCAGAAAGTCTCGATGGACAATTAGAATGCTTTCAGCAAATGGGGCAAAACGATAGCATATTGGTCATTGGTAAAACCATTTTAACATCGAAAGTAGTTTCTGAACCTACCATGAAAAAGGCCCATTCATATATGGCACATGCAGCTCTAAAAACTGGAGATTTAAGTTTGGCTAATAGAGAATACACCATAGTATCTAACCTCATGCAAGGAGAAAGTGCTGCAGAGGCTAAATATTACCAAGCGCTCATTCAGTATAAATTAACCAATTATAAAGACTCAGAGAAAATAGTTTTTGAGCTTATCAACGAATATGGCTCATATGACGAATGGATTACTAAGGGTTTTATCTTATTGGCAGATATCTATGTAAAATATGACAATACATTCCAAGCCTTGCAAACACTGCAAAGTATTATAGATAATCAAGAGGATTCTGTACTTGTTAATATGGCCCTAAAGAAAAAGAAAGTGGTGGAAGAATTAGAAGCCATAGAAGAACGAGAACTAAATACGCCAGCAGAAACTGACAGCGTAACATTAGATCCAGAACAACAATAGCCTTAATTTTTAAGATTCATAATTATGAAAGTAAATCATCATCAATATATCAACAGTATTAAAATAGGCTTTAAGTTCATTTTAGCCTTCCTAGTTTGGTTTCCACTATTGAGTGTAGCGCAGGTTGAAGAAATGGATACCGATGAGGAAGTAATGGTTATTGCACCATTTAATCCAAGCATCAGTAAGGCACAAAAACTCAATTTTCAACCTCAAGCAGATACCAATAGGGCACAAAAACTCAAAATTGACTATCTAACAACGCCTCAACTATTCGAGACCAATTATTCTCTGGAGAAATTGACTGCTGCAAAATTTGTAGACAGAAAAAATCCGAAATATGCACAAAACTTTGCCAAAGCAGGTTATGGTTTATATAATAGCATTTACGGTGAACTATTTGTGAATAGCGAAATGAGCAAAACTTCTCAGGTGGGTGTTCATGTTCGTCACTATTCTACCAATGGTGGAATTGATAAATTTGCCTATTCAGGAAGTTCTTTAACTACTGCAAAGGTATGGACTAAAAGTGTAAGAAGAAAGCAAACCACAAGTCTTTCTGTTGATTATAAAAGAAATCAAATCCATCAATATGGCTTCAGATTAGAAGATTATCCTATTCTTAGCTTTCCTAGCTCAAGTGCTGAAGCTTTAAAAAACGATATTAATCAAGTTTTTTCCCATATTGGTTTCAATGGGGATATCTTGGGGAATTTTGATACTAAATTCCGAGATTGGAAAATTCAATTGGGATATAAATATTTCTGGGATATATTTAAAACCTCTGAACATCTAATTGATATTGATGCCTATTACGAGCATCCAGTAGACTGGATTAATGTGGATCAGCAGCATATTGGAGTTGCTTTCAATACTCAAACTTACAGCACTAAGTTTAACTTTTCAGGCCTCACCCCTTCTATTGATAGCTCCGAAAGCTATTTCCATGGTTTATACGACATAGCTCCTTATTACCAGATTAAGCACGAAAACTTAACTTTAGAATTGGGAGCCAAATTAAGCATGGGTTTAGATAGCAATACCAATGTTCGAATAGCTCCACGTATAAAATTAGAAGTCGGTTTATTGGGTGACCAACTCCTACTATACGCCCATGTTAATGGTGGAATCTATAATAATAGCGTATTTGGATTAAGTACAGAAAACAACTTTATAAGCCCTGTGATTCCATTGATGTATACTGAGAATAAATACCAAGTAAAAGTTGGTCTAAAAGGTCACTATTTAAGCTTTCTCGACTATCATGCATTCGTAGAAACATCCGCATTTGAGAATATGCCTATGTATGTGACAGATGTAACTTCACCCTATAACAATACTTTCACAGTGATTTATGATGGAGGCCAGCAATTAGGTGCCGGAATGGAATTCCTCTTTAAAACTGAAAGATGGAATGTAGAACTCATGGGAAAATACCAATCTTTCACCATGGATACCGCTACTAGAGCATGGCAAAAGCCATCCTTTACTTATAAATTGAAAGTAGGATATTATGTTCTAGAAAACTTGAAAGTAACAGGTTTACTATTGGGACAATCGAAAATGTATAATCTTTATCAGGGAGAAAAAACAGTTGAACCCTGGATGGATTTCAGCTTAATGGCCGATTATCATTTAAGCAAAGACTTGGGCTTCTTCTTGAAGGTTACGAATATCTTCTCTGACCAATATCATATTTGGTATGAATATCCTGTGCAAAGTATTGGATTTATGGGTGGCATCCATTTTGCTTTTTAATAGCTACCCACTGCTGCTTTTAACTTTTAGCACTATAAAAAAATATCTGGCTTTATAGCCATTGAGCTTTTCGAAATGGCTATAACATTTTACTTTTCAATGCCTTTTTGGCTATTCGCACAAAACCAAAACTATTCTAAACTCTTAAGAAAGCACTTTTGTGATTTCAATAAATTCGGCTACTCCTAATTGTTCTGGTCTTTTGATGGCTAAATGTCCAAGTTCTTCAAGGTGATCTTTAAAACCCATGGTTTTAAGAGAGTTTGAAATGGTTTTTCTCCTTTGACCAAATGCTGTTTTAATCACTGTCTTAAAGATCTTCTCATTGCAATCTAATTCTTTCACACCATTTCTACGCAACCTTATAACTCCAGACTTTACCTTCGGAGGGGGATTAAAAACCTCAGGTTCCACAGTAAAAAGATATTCAATATGGTAGAAAGCTTGTAACAATACACTTAGAATACCATAAGTTTTTGAACCTGGACCAGCAGCTACTCGTTCAGCTACTTCTTTCTGAAACATCCCAACTACTTCTTCCACCTTATGCCGATCGTCCCACACTTTAAACAAAATCTGAGTACTGATATTATAGGGAAAATTACCAACTATGCTATATTTCTCGGGAAAAACCTCCTCTAAATTTAATCGAAGAAAGTCTCCTAAAATCAATTGGCTTTTTAAATCAGGATGCACTTCCAATAAATAAGCTACTGATTCCCTGTCAATTTCAATGATTTGAAAATTACCAATGGGTTTCTCCAAGAGAAAATCTGTTAAGACTCCAGTTCCTGGTCCAATTTCTAAAAGATTCTGAGTATCTTCCCTCAAGGCATTCACAATATCTGCAGCAATACTCTTGTCATTTAAAAAATGCTGTCCGAGTTGCTTTTTGGGTCTTACATGATTCATTTGGCGAAAGTACAAAAAAAGCATTCTAATGTGGTAAAAGGAAAAATTATGAATATATTTGGCAACTCATAACCATGTTATTGGTCTTATAATCATAATATAATTTACATCAAATGAAAAACATATTTCTTCTATTTATTAGTTTAATTATAACTATTCAAATTCAAGCGCAAGACCAGATGGTGGTTAGGCTTGATAATGCAGGACAAAACGAATTAAAAACATTCAAACAAAAGAAATTAGAAATTACTGCCTATAAAGAAGGTGCATATCTTGATGCTTTAATTAGTCAAGAAAAGTATCAGGAATTGATTGATGAGGATTTCCAACTAAGAATCACACAAACAGCTAAAAAAAATAAAGCTCATTTGAGTCAGCAAAAAGGTATCGATGGTTACAGAACTTATGATGAAGTATTAGCCGAATTACAACAACTAGCAATTGACTATCCTGAAATATGCACATTAACTGACATTGGAGACAGTCATGGAAAAGAATATTTTAATAGTGGGATGACGAATTACGAAGATTATCAACATGATATTTGGATGTTGAAAATATCTGACAATGTGAATGAAAACGAAGATGAGCCAGCGGTTTACTATATGGGTGCGCACCATGCTCGCGAACCAATTTCCACCGAAGTGGTGATGGGAATTGTCAATCACTTATTAGATAATTATGGGACTGACAGTGATATTACCAATATGGTAAATGCATCTGAAATCTATATCGTACCAATAGTAAATCCTGATGGTCACGAAGTAGTACTAGACCAAATAAATACATGGTGGAGAAAAAATGCAGCGGATAATAATAACGATGAAATATTCACCAGCATGAGTGAGGGCCCTGACGGTGTAGATCTAAATAGAAACTATGGGTGGGAATTTGGTGGTTCTGGTGCTTCTGGCACTCCTTCAAGCGATCTTTTTCATGGCCCTGGTGCATTTTCTGAACCAGAAGCATATACAATGAAGGAACTATTGGCCAGTCATCACTTTACTACTGGTATTTCATTCCACAGTTATAGCGAATTAGTCCTATTTCCTTATGCTTACTCTGCTACTACCCAAGCTCCCGACCATTATGCCATGGAAGAATTGGCAATAAATATGGCCGAGACCATTCCTAACATAGTGGGTTCAGGTCATTATATTCCAGAACAATCCAATGAGCTATACCCAGCTGCAGGAATTACAGACGATTGGGCCTATGGAAAGCATGGAATATTCTGTTTTACCGTAGAACTAGGTCAAGAGTTTATTCCACCAGCAAGTCAGGTTCCACAAATTGTGGAAGACAATATTGAATCTGCTCTGCTAGTTTTAAACAGAGCAAACCACCAAACATTAAGAGGCCATGTATACGATGCAGAAACTAATGAAGCAGTAGTTGCTGAGGTATTTATAGAAGGACTTGATGATCAAGGAGATTACAGAGAACCATATATGAGCAATACTGAATTTGGTGCCTACTACCGTTTGTTGCTAGAAGGCGAATTTAATGTAACTTTTTCTGCTTATGGATATATTCCACAGACCTTCTCTGCATTAGAAATCACAGCAAATGAAATCACTATTCAAGATGTTTATTTAGAGCGAGCTGAAAGTGGCCCTATATATGGCAGCGTGATTGATGGTGTAACAGGTGAAAATATTGAAGGCGCTGAAATTAGCATTTTAAACTCTCCAATTCCGGCAACTTATACTGATGCAAATGGTGTTTATAATATAAATGATGTGAGTTTCAGCAACAATAGAATTAGAGTTTCTAGGGAAGGTTATGCTCCATTCTTTATAGAACAAGATATTAATGAAGACCATTATATAATCAACTTCGTTTTATTACCTGCTCAAGCCATCAGTTTTGAAAGTGGAGAGATTGGCGAAGAATTTAGTATGTCATCAAATCCTTGGACTATCGATGGAAACAACTCTTGGGATAATAACTACTCAGTTGTTTCAGGAGCAATCGGTAACAACCAAAGTTCAATAATGACATTGGAAATAGAAGACAGAGCTTCAGGTATCGTGAGCTTCTATACAAAAGTTAGTAGTGAGTCAGGGTATGATTTTCTTCACTTTTTAGTTGATGGTGCAACACTAGGAAGCTGGAGTGGAGAAACTGGCTGGACTCAAGTAGTATTCCAACTTGATGAAGGTAATCATGAATTAGAATGGAAATATACAAAAGATGGAGGTGCTATTGGCGGGTTAGATAAAGCATGGGTAGACTATATAGAAATCCCTCCAGTTTTAACCACCATGGTAAATGCGGGTCCCGACCAAATTATTTGCACCAATGAAACTGCAAAACTAAATGCTTTTGCTGCCAATTATTCAACACTGAGCTGGACAAGCGATGGAGATGGAAGCTTTAGTAATACAAACAGCTCCGAAACCATATATACACCTGGAACAAATGATATAGCCAATGGCGAAGTTAACTTAAGTATTGCCGCAGAGGGTAGTACTACAGCAACAGATGCTATGGTACTCACAGTAGATATCTGTACAGGCATCGAATCCATAAATAAACTTCCTGAATTCACACTCAGCCCAAACCCTGCTAAAACTTGGGTTAATATTTCTCTTTTGGAAAATAAAGCAGATTATTTAGAAGTATATAATATGTCTGGCGAACTCATTCAGTCTATTCAACTCATTGAAAACCAAAAAGACCTAAAATTAAATATCTCAAGATACTTAAGTGGTGTCTATGTGGTAAAAGTGAGTAATTCAAATGGCGAATATCAAGCACAAAGATTGCTTATACAATAGCCTCCACAAGAATAAATAAATCAAACCTATCCGTTTTGTAGCTGATAGGTTTTTTTGTGACCTTGAAAAAATATTATTCAAAATATTTCTTCATCCTTTCTCTTTTTTTGATAGATTTACATCGAGATTTTTGCGAAGCCACCAATAAGATATTACAAATTAAATTATCAAACATGAACTTACAATTCTACAAAAGTATTGTATTGACAATGCTATTGAGTACATTTATTTTTCAAAGTTTTGCTCAAAAGACACCCATCGACAAAGCAGATTACAGAATGGCTGAGCGCTTTAGTCCCACAAAAATCAAAAACATGGTTTTTAGTCTCGATGTCAGACCCAAATGGTTAGAATCAGGAGATAAGTTTTGGTATACCTACAAAACCACTGAAGGTACTTTCTATTATTTAGTTGATTTGGAAAAGAAAAGCAAAAAACCACTTTTCGATAATCACCACATGGCTACTCAGTTAACATTAATTACTAAGGATCCTTATGATTTACAACATCTTCCAGATATTAAACCTGACTTCGAAAAAGGAGATAAAACCTTTCGTTTTGATGTAACTAGCACCCAGTTTGAAGAAAAAAAGAAAGAGGATGTTACTGATTCTACATCAGTCAAAAAAGAAGAAGAAAAAGTGATAGAAATAGAAGAGGAAGATAAAAGAGACGACGAAAAGGAAAAAGACGGAGAGATTGATAAGAAAAAGAAAGCTAAAAAAGACAAACCCAAGAAAAAAGTCTTTCACCTAGAATATAACATCGAAACTGGTGAGCTTAAAGAAATAGAAGACTGGAAAAAAGAAATAAAAGATCCAGACTGGGCTAATATTTCACCAAACGATAGCATTATCATTTTTGCTAGAGATTATAATTTGTATTGGATGGATTATGCCAACTACTTGAAAGCAAAAGAAGAGGAAGACAAACAAAAAGATGATGAGGATCATAAAGACTCTACTATTGTTGAGTACCAAATCACAAATGATGGAGTGAAGAACTATGGCTATGGTGGTGGATACACTGCTCAGAATAACGATACAGAGAAAGAGATTAAAGAAGAAATGAAGAAAAGAAGAAGTGCTTGGGTAACTTGGTCCCAAGATTCTAAAAAGTTCTCATTAATTCGTTCCGACGATCGTCACTTAAATGAATTATGGGTGATTGATGTATTGAAGAATCCACGCCCCAAATTGGAAACCTATAAATACCAAATGCCAGGCGAAAAAGACACCACAGAAGTGGAACTCTTGGTTTTTGATGCAGAAACCAAAGAACATATAAAAATTCAAACTAATAAATTCAAAAACCAATGGGTTAATGTTTCCAGCAAATCTTTCACCAATAAAGAAAAGCTAGCTGATCACTTGGCTTCACAATGGATTTCAGAATCCTCTGATAAACTTTACTTTACCAGGAGCAGTCGTGATTTAAAGAAATTTGAATTTTGTGTTGCTGATTTAAATTCAGGTGAAGTTTCTGTTATTCTTGAAGAAAGTATGAATACTTATCTGGATACTAGAACTCCAATCCTTTTCAATAATGAGAAGCAATTTATCCATTGGTCGGAACGTACAGGATGGGGGCATTTCTATCTTTATGATATTGATGGAACTTTGGTTCGTCAATTGACTTCTGGACCATGGAAAACAGACGAATATTCTGCTAAAGTAGATGAAAAAACAAATACTTTATTCTTTACTGCTCAAGGTAAAGAAGCCAATGAAAACCCATATTACACCCACCAGTATAGTGTTTCATTAAAAGGTGGCGATATTAAACTACTCAATACAGGAAATTACTATCATAGCTCCAAATTAAGCGACTCTTATCATTATTTCATCAATAACTATTCAAGAGTGAATACAACGCCTAAATCGGAGATTAGAGACCGCTCAGGAAATCTAGTCATGGAATTAGAAACTGCCGATTTATCTTCATTATTTGCTGCCGGTTATAAATTCCCAGAACCATTTAAAGCTAAAGCTGCCGATGGTATTACTGATATTTATGGAGTGATGTATAAACCATTCAAAATGGATTCTACTAAGACTTATCCAATTTTAGAATATGTGTACCCTGGGCCTCAAACCGAAGCCATGAGTTTCAAATTCTCTCCTCGTATGGATAGAAATGACAGAATGGCTCAATTGGGTTTCGTTGTTATTTCATTAGGAAATAGAGGAGGCTCTCCAAATAGATCACAGTGGTATCACACTTATGGTTACGGAGACTTACGTGACTATGGTTTAGCAGACAAGAAATATGTAGTGGAACAACTAGCTGATCGCTTTGATTTTATCGACATCGATAAAGTGGGTATCTCTGGTCATTCAGGTGGTGGTTTTATGTCGACAGCAGCTTTATTACAGTATCCTGATTTTTATAAAGTTGCTGTTTCTTCTGCAGGTAATCATGAAAACAATATCTACAACCGTTGGTGGAGTGAGCGTCATCATGGAGTTGAAGAAAAAGTATCAGATGATGGTGATACCACTTTTGTATATCAAATTGAGAAAAATAGTGATTTAGCAAAGAATTTAAAAGGTCACTTAATGCTGGTTACTGGTGATATTGATAATAATGTACATCCTGGAAATACTTTGAGAATGGCCAATGCCTTAATAAAAGCCAATAAACGTTTCGACCTGTTTATTATGACTGGTCAGCGACATGGTTTTGGTGGACATGGTGATTATTTCTTCTGGCGCAAAGCAGATTATTTCTGCCGTCATCTCATTGGAGATTATTCCATTAGTACCGATATATTTGAAATGAATAGGGAACATAAGGCTACTCCTAGTAAGAAGAGAAGCAAATAGTGTTTGCCCATAAAGTCCGACTTCTTCGTTAGGCTTGTCCTAAAATTGGTCATTTACAAAAGTAAACTCCCAAGTCTAGGACTTCGCAAGCCCTGCCTAGCCGTCAGGTAGGCTCGAATTTAAACTTTATGAATCAAACACGTAAGTTCAAGCACTATATAAACTACTTAATAATCTAAGAGAAATAGCCGTGGGATTCTGCGGCTATTTTTTTGCTTGCCCAAATCTTAACAATATTTAAAAACATCCATGTATAGTTGTTTTCAATTAATTTTACATAAAAATAAGCAACGAATGTAACTTATTCAATAGCTGAACAGTCATAGACTTATGAAAACAAATACCATTATACTAAGCTTCTTTCTTCTCATATCCCTGTTTTCTCAAGGACAAAATGACGAAAGCCATGTGATTCGAGGAACCATCATTGATAAAAACACCAATGAAGTACTACCCTATGCCAATATCGTTATACT